>JBJTAX010000169.1:0-2742 GCA_046091055.1 Verrucomicrobiota bacterium
CTAATACCCCCATGTCCCCCCGCGTGCTTTCCCTCCTTGGATTGTCCTTGCTGGCCGTCGCACCCGGCCGCGCCCAGTCCGCCGACACGGTCTTCGTCGAAGCCGAGTCCCTCGCCTCCCCTGTCGGGTGGAAGCTCGACACGGCGTTCACCAACAGCGTCGGCTCGCCCTACCTTCTGGCCCACGGACTCGGCAAGCCCGTCGCCGACGCGACCGGCACCGTCCGCATCCCCGCCGCCGGCGAATACAGCGTCTGGGTACGCACCAAGGATTGGGTCGCCCACTGGAACGCCCCCGGCACCCCCGGCCGCTTCCAGCAGATCGTCAACGGACAGCCCGTCGCCGCCGAGTTCGGCGCCAAGGGCGCCGAGTGGCATTGGCAGGAAGGCGGCAAAGTCACCCTGCCCGCCGGCGACGCGAAGGTCGCCCTGCATGACCTCACGGGCTTCGCAGGTCGCGCCGACGCCATCCTCTTCAGCAAGGACGCCTCGTTCACTCCGCCCGAAGGCGACGCGCTCGTCGCGGCCCGCTCGCAGTGGAACAGCCCCAAGGGCGCCGAAGACCAGGGTGAGTTCGACCTCGTCGTCGTCGGCGGCGGCTACGGCGGCATGGGCGCCGCGCTCTCCGCTTCCCGTCAGTCCCTCAAGGTCGCGTTCCTCCAGGACCGTTTCGTCCTCGGCGGCAACGGCAGCTCTGAGATCGGCGTCTGGGCGATGGGCGGCACCACCCGCGGCAAGTACCCTCACCTCGGCGAGATGATCGAAGAGATCGGCGACCGCTCGCCCGACAGCCCGGGCCGCGTCGATAGCTTCGGCGACGACCTCAAGGAACAGGTCATCCGCAAGGAGAAGAACGTCCGCCTCTTCCTCGGCCACTACGCCACCGGCGTCGTGATGGACGGCAACCTCATCGCCGCCGTGAAGGCCATCGACGTCAAGACCGGCCGCGAGAAGGTCTTCCGCGCCAAGTTCGTGGCCGACACCACCGGCCACGGCTGGGTGGGCGCCTACGCCGGCGCGACCTTCCGCGTCGAGCCGAACAAGCGCATGGGCATGTCGAACATGTGGTTCTACCAGAACGAAGCGCAGGCCTCGGCCTGGCCCGCCACCCCTTGGGCCCTGCCCCTCGAGATGGGCGACTTCCCGCTCCTCCAGAAGTCCAAGTCGCGGATCGACGACAAGCCCTTCATGAAGGCCGAGTGGTTCTGGGAATCGGGCTTCGACCAGGACCCGATCAAGGACCTCGAACACATCCGCGACTGGAATTTCCGCGCCATGTACGGCGCCTTCTCCGCCCTGAAGAACGGGCCGCAGAAAGACAAATACGCCTTCGCCGAGCTCAAGTGGGCCTCGCATGTCGGCGGCCCCCGCGAATCGCGTCTCTTCGACGGCGACGTCATCCTGAACAAGCAGGACATCGTGGAGCGCAAGGACTTCCCGGACGGCTGCGTGCCCACGACCTGGGACATCGACCTGCATTACGCCCGCGAGGAATACGCCAAGAAGTTCCCCGAGAACCCGTTCATCTCCCGCGCGGCTTTCGGCTACGTCGACGCCAACGGCAAGCACGTCGCCGCCGTCGACCGTCGCAACGGCTACCCCCTGCCCTACCGCCTGTTCTACTCCAAGAACATCGGCAACCTCTTCTTCGCCGGACGCCATATCTCCGTCACGCACGAGGCGCTCGGCACGATCCGCGTGATGCGCACCATCGGCATGATGGGCGAAGTCGTCGGCAAGGCCGCCTACCTTGCGGTCCGCGAGAACACCGACCCCCGCGGCGTCTACGAGAAGCACCTGCCCGACCTGATCAAGCTCATGGAACAGCCCGGCCGCATGCGCCGCGTCGAGCTGCGCTCCGAGCTCTTCCTCGACAACTCGATCGCCGACTACAAGGAACTGCCCACGGCCCGGATGAACCTCGACCTGACCAAGGGTACGCCCACCAAGCTCTCCGCTGACGACCTCAAGGAGCTCGCCAAGCTCGGCGGCATCGTCGTGGACGACGCCCAGGCGAAGTATGAAGGCAAGTGGACCGAAGGACGCGGCATACCCCACCTCGCCACCGGCTATCACTATGCCGCCGGCGCCGGCAACCGCGCGAGCTTCGCCTTCGAGGTGAAGGACGCCGGCAAGTACGAGCTCCGCGGCGACTGGGACGGCCATGAGAACCGCTCGGGCAACTCCCTGCTGACGATCAACCGCGCCGGCGAGAAGCCCGTCGCGCTCCGCCTCAACCAGAAAGTCGGCGAGATCGAGAAGCCCGTCTCCCTGGGCAAGTTCACGTTCGCGGCCGGCACCCATACCCTCGTCCTCTCGTCCGAAGGCGCCAAGGGCAACGTGCACGCCGACGCCTTCCAGCTCGTCCCCGCCGAGTAAGCGATGCCGTCGCCCCGCGTCAGCGCCTGGCTGGTGAAAGGCTGGCGGCTCGCGGCGCTGGCGATGGCCGCCCTGCTGCTCCAGCGCACGACCCCGCCCGCGGAGTCGGCGCTGTCGCGGCTGACGCTCGACGACGCCCGCGCGTTCTTCCCGCAGGCGAAGCGGCTGCGCTCCGGACCGAACCAGACCCTCGTGGTCCAGGATGGCTTCGGCAACCGTCTCGGGCGGCTGGTCACGACCTCCCCCGACGCCGACGGCATCGTCGGCTACGCCGGCCCCAGCCACGGTCTCGTCGCCCTCGACGGCGACGCCCAGCTCGTCGGCACGCGCGTGCTCGCGACCGACTACGCGCCGGAGCGCCTCG
>JBJTAX010000170.1:0-3705 GCA_046091055.1 Verrucomicrobiota bacterium
CGGCTCGCGCGCGAGGAACCCGGCCGGTTCTTCGTCGTCGACGCTTCCCGCCCGCCCGACGCCGTCGCGGCGGATATCTGGCATGAGATCGCCCGCCGCTTCCGCTGACCTCGCGGACCTTCCGGTCCTCAAGGTCCTCGCGCGCGCCCGCGCCGAGGAACGCATGCCGCACGCCGTCCTGATCACCGGCTCCGACGGGGCCGTCCTCATGCGCGTCGCCGAAGAGCTGGCCGCGAGGCATCTCGGCGCCGCCGCGCCGCTCGCGCATCCCGACTGCCGTGTCCTGCGCCCGGCGGGGCTTTCGCGCACCATCAACGTCGGGGCCGCCCGGCAGGTCGTCGCCTCGCTCGGCCTCAGTTCCGTCACCGGCCGGCGCGTGGTCTTGATCCATGAGACCGACCGCCTCAACGCCACGGCCGCCAACTGCCTGCTCAAGACGCTGGAAGAGCCGCCGCCCGGCACGTTGCTCATCCTGCAGACGGCCCACTATTACCGCATGCTGCCGACGATCCTCAGCCGCTGCATGCGGTTCCATGTCGCCGGGGAAGCCCCGCCGCTGGCCGACGCCTCCTGGGCCGACTGGCTCCGGGAGATGGACAGGCTGCTCACGCGCATGGTCAACGGGCCGGCGTCGCCCGCCGCCCGCGTGTCGGAGGTCTTCATCCCGCTCTACGCCCTGTGCGCCCGTTTCGAGGTGCTGCTCGACCTCTTCGTCGAGGAGGCCCTGAACGCGGCGCCCCCCCCGCCTGTCAGCGACGACGACCAGGAGGCGGCCGAAAAGGCGCATGTGGCGACGATCACCCGCGGCGTCCGCGCACGCATGCTCGTCTCGGTCGAGGAGAAGCTCCGGCTCATCGGCCGCGCCCACCCCGACTGCGCCGGGCAGGTCGCCGCCACGGTCGGATATCTGGAGGAGGCCCGGGCCCGCATGGAACTCAACTACCAGGCGTTGGCCGCCCTCGAACAGTTCCTGCTCCGCACGCTGCGGACTTTCGCCGCCCGGCCGCGTCCGGCGTAACTTAACCTCTTTCCCGGAGTTCCAGCGCCGATGTCCCAGGAAGAGCCCACGCTCCCCGATGACGAGGACGACAAGCGGCTGATGGCGTTAGTCGCGGCCGGCGACGACGACGCCCTGCGACTGCTGGTGCACCGGCATCATGCCCGTTTGGTCGGCTACCTGCGAGGAGAGGTCGGCTCGCAGGCGACGGCCGAGGAGCTGGCGATGGAGGTCTTCATCCGTCTGCATCGCGCCGCCACCCGTTGGCGTCCCGAAGCCAAGCTCACCACCTTCCTCATCCATATCGCCCATAACCTCGTGCTGAACGAGTGGCGTCGGCGGGGCCGCAAACCGACGACCGCGCTGGAGTTCGCCGCCGAGCCCGGCGACCACTCCCAGCAATCCGCCCGGCGGGTGGCGGAACTCGATGAGGCGTTCCGCCGGGCCGTCGCCCAGCTGCCTGACGAGCAGCGCACGGCCATCCTCCTGGTCGTCCAGCAGGAGCTGCCCTATGAGGATATCGCCGTCATCATGGGGGCGCCCGTCTCCTCGGTGAAGACCTGGATCCACCGCGCCCGGGCCCGGCTCCGCGAACTCATGAAAGATTTCCATTCCGACGCATGAAAACCGCAACTTGCCGCCCCGGCCGGTGTTTCACCTCATGAACCGGCCATGAACGACCCTCAACGCACGCCTTTCGACCAGGAGCTCGCCGAGACCCTGGTTCGCGGCCGCGACGTCGTCGTGCCCGGCTTCGCCGAGCGTGTCGTGTCTGCCGTCCGCGCCGACCGCCGCCGACGTATCGTCGTCCGCTGGAGCTCGGCCGTCGCCGCCGCGGCCGCCTGCCTGGTGGCCGCCCTGACGCTGTCGGCGCCCTCCGAAGAGACCCTCAACCGGCAGGTCTGGGAGCTCGTCGCCCGCGATGAGTCCGCCCAGATCGCCGATCTGCTCGGCGCCGCGGACGATCTCCGCCTCCTTTCGCCCGTGGCCGAACAGCCCGGCGTCGTCGAAGCCCTCGCCCCCGCGGGTTCCTGACCATGCGCGCCTTGCTGCTGTCTTCCGTCCTTCTGGCCGCCGCGCTCGCGGCCGCCCAGCCGGTGACGGGCCGTCCCCCGGAAGGCGAACCCACCATCGAGGAGATCCAGGCCATCCGGAAGATCCTCGAGCTCCCGCCCGAGCGCCTGGCCCGCATGCGCGCGTCGATCGAGAAGATCGAGCGCATGACGCCGGAATCGCGCCGCGAGTTCGCGGCCCACCTCGTGCGTTTCGAGGGCGCCACGCCCGAGGAGCGTCATCAGCTCATGAAGGAGATGCGCGAACGCGGCGGTTTCGGCGCCCGCGCCCTCGAGCATCATTTCAAGAGGCTCAGCCCCGCCGAGGCCAAGGCCGAGCGCGCGCGCGTCCAAGCGCTCACGCCCGAGGAACGGATGGAGTTCGTCCGCCAGCTGACCGAGCGTTACGGGCCCGAGCTGGCCAAGGAGCGCGGCAAGCCCGGCGAAGCCAAGCCCGGCGAACCCAAGCGGCGCAAGTCCCCGGAAGGCAAAGCCTCCGACGGCGCGCCGGCCGTTCCGAAGCAGTAGGCGCTCAGGCCCGGCCTTCGCGGCGGAGCACGTCGGCGATCTCGGGCACGAGGATGTTGCGCCGCCCCAGTTCGTCGCGCGCGAAATACTTGTCCACCTGACGCACGAGGTCGAACGGCTCGTCCGGCAGGTTGTCCTCGTCGAACTCCATCTCGTCGACCGCGTCGATGTCGTCGAAGATGTGCGTCAGGCGCAGCGGCTCGCCGTCGATGACCGCGGGGGGGTTGGCGAGGGCGCCGGCCTTGGTCAGGTTGACGAACAGGCACGGGTAGAATTCCTTCTCGTAGGGCTCGAGGAACTTGCTGACCCACTGCCCGGGCACCTCCCAGCGGCGGTTGATCACGACCGCGTCGGAGAAATGCACGCACGGGCGATACCATTCCTCGACGGCCTTGTGGCGCATCGCGAGGGGGCAGTCGACGACCGTGAGGATGCGGGCCACGCGCCAGACGGCGTCGGGCTGCATCGGCCGGAGCGCGCGGTGGAGCGCCTCCAGTTGGTCGATGACGTGGAGGGCGCCATGCGTCACGAGGATCGCGACGTCCTCGTCGCCCGGCGCGGGGACGAGCGCCTGGCCGCCCTCGAAGCGCCACTGGTCGGCGGGTTCGCCGCCTTCGCGGGCCTCGCGGAGCACGCGGACGCGGCGGTTCTCGGGCCAGGCGTGGGCGACGAGCTCGCGGACCATGTCGGCGCGGCCGGCGCCCGCCGGTCCGAGGATGATGACGAGCGGCGTCATGCCTTGCGTCCGCAGCGTCCGAAGGGGGCGTTCTGGCCGCGGTCGCGGATCCAGTGATCGACTGCCACCAGCGCGGCCATGGCTTCGACGATGGGGACCGCGCGCGGGAGCACGCACGGGTCGTGGCGGCCCTTGGCGCTCAGCTCGGTCGCGCGGCCGTCGGGGCGGACCGTCTGCTGGGGCCGGAGCACGGTCGCGGTGGGCTTGAAGGCGATGCGGAACACGACGTCCTCCCCGTTCGTGATGCCGCCCTGCGTGCCCCCCGAGCGGTTGGTGGCGGTGCGGATGCGGCCGCTCTTGCGGACGAAGGCGTCGTTATGCGCGCTGCCGCGCAGCAGGGTGCCTGCGAAACCGCTGCCGATCTCGAATCCCTTGGTCGCGGGGAGCGAGAG
>JBJTAX010000171.1:0-4044 GCA_046091055.1 Verrucomicrobiota bacterium
CCTCCGCTTCGCGGAGCTGATGACGCCCTTCCTCGACGCCGAGAGCCTCCAGGCCGACGAAGACGAGTATACGCTGAGCTGCTCGGTGTTCGCCCCGATCACCGACGCGCTCGAACGCGCCAAGCTCCGGCCTTCCCAGATCGGCTTCCTGCTCGCGGTCGGCGGGAGTTCGCTCAACCCGCTGGTGATCCAAGCCCTCAAGGAATCCTTCGGCGAATTCCTGGTCCATCGCTTCGACTCGGCCCTCGACATGCAGGTGGCCGTGGCCCGCGGCGCCGCCTACCACGCGCTGCTGCTCCACCTCTACGGCCGGAGCCTGCTCACGCCGGTTTCCAGCGACACGCTCAGCCTGCAGACCGACCGCGGCCTGCATGAGATCGTCCCCCGCGGCCAGGCCCTGCCCTTCGCCGCCGACTTCCGCCCTTCCCGAACCCATCGCATCGTGGCCCCGGGCGGTCCGATCCGCATCACGTTCTGGGCCGGCGCCGGGGTCGAAGCCCGCCCGGTCTTCACCGGAGTGACCCAACCCGTCCCCGCGGGCATGCCGCTGTCGCTTTCGTTCGACCTCGACGCGAACCAGCACTTCACGTTCGGCGTGACGCCCGCCGAAGGCGGCGAGACGTTCGCCGGCAAGATCGAATCGCCGCTCCACAACGTCGTCAACCCCGGCAAGGACCGCGAGATGATCCTGCGCATCGAACGCGCGGTGCGGTCGGGCGAATACCCGCCGGAGACGGTGCCCGCCCGCATGCTCGAACTCGCCCTGCTCCACAGCAAGGTCGGGATGCACGACAAGTCCGCCGCGCTCCTCAAGCGGCTCATCCGCCAGCAGCCCGAATACCGTCAGAGCGCCCTGGTCCATCTGGCCAACGTCTATGGCCGCAAAGGCGACGCCTACCGGCAGGAGAAATGCTTCCTCGACGCGGTCCTGGCCGGCAGCTCGATGGCGTTGCTCAACCTGGCGAATCTCTACTCGCGCAAAGGACGCTGGGAAGAAGCCGAAGAGATGTGCCGGCGTTTCGAAGCGGAGGAACCCAGCGCGATCGGGATGGTGCTCCTCGCGCGCTGCCTCCGGGCCCAGGGCCGTAACGACGAGGCGACGGACGCGCTCTTCGACGCCTTCAACCGCTTCGGCTCCGTCCTGGCCTCGTTCGACGACACGACCTTCTCCTGGTATCAGGCCGCGGCGACGATGTCCGCCGACCCGGTCCATCGCCGGCTCGCGGCCGCCGAGGAAGCCCGCCGCAAGGCCGGCCCCCTGCGTCCCGACGTAGACGACGGCCACCTTCCCCGCCTGGAATCCGACCCGCGATGACCTGGCTGCCGCCCGCCGACCGGCTCACGCCCGCGCAGGCCGCCTGCGTCGAGGCCGGCACCGACCGTCCGCTGGTCCTGCGCGGCGGCCCCGGCTCGGGCAAGACGGTGGTGCTCCTGCATCGCGCCCGTCGCCTCGGTCAGGCGACCGGCCGGCCCGAACGCGTCGCGACGCTGGTCTACACGAACGTGCTGCGCGATTTCATCCGCTCCGCGACCGAGGAGCTCCGGCTGCCCGCCGAACAGGTGCTGACGTTCGACCACTGGTGCCGCCTCCGCCACGTCGACCTCATCGGCCCGCCGCCGACTGACGCCCAAGGTCATCCTGATTTCACGCGCATCCGCCGGCAGCTCCTCGCGTTCCTCCGGTCACGCGCGGTGCCCCCCGCGCTCGACGCGGCCCTGGTCGACGAAGGTCAGGATCTCGACGAGGATTGCTTCGCGATCCTGCGCCTGTCCGCCCGCCACGTGACGGTCGCGTACGACCTCAAGCAGTCCCTCTACCATGAACCGGAGGCCCGTGAGCTGCTCCGCTCGCTCGGCGCCGGCCGTCGCGAAGAGGATCTCCGCGCTACCTACCGCGCCTGCCCTTACGTCGTCGACCTGGCCTGCGAGTTCATCGCCGACGAAGAGGAGCGTGCGGCCTTCCGGCTGAACGTGGCGACCTTGCAGACCGAACGACAGACGCCCCTGCTCTACCTCGCGGCCGACGAGGCCGACGAACGCCGCCGGCTGGTCGAGATCCTGCGCGAACGCCTCCTGCGCACCGAACGGGTGGCCATCGTGTTCCCGACCTTCCCCCAGGTCGGCCTGTTCGCCGACTTCCTCCGCGCCCAAGGGATCATGGCCGACCGACAGACGCAGACCGACGCCCAAGGGCGCCGCCCGGCCCTGGATTTCAGTTCCGGCCGGCCCGCGGTGCTGACCTACCATAGCGCCAAGGGGCTGACCTTCGACTCGGTGCTCATGCCGGGCCTGACGAAGTCCGCCATCCGCGCCCGCCACTCGTCGGTCCGCCGGATGCTCTTCGTGGCCGTCACGCGCGCCACGCACTGGGCCTACCTCAGTTCCCGCGAAGCCGACTGCAATGCTTCGGTCCTGGAAGCGATGCAAGTCCAGCGCGGCCGCCAACGCGCGACCATCCAGACCAAGGCCGACCTGCCCCGCCAGCCTCTCCCCCCGCCCTTACCCAAGCCGGGCGACTGGACGGATATCTGAGAAAGAGGACGGATGACAGAGGGCTGAGTCGATGGCCCTGTCGGCCAATCCAACAAAAAATCGGATCCGGCTTCGACTCAGTCACCCGCCTCCAGGGCGTCGGAGAAGAACGCGAGGCCCAGCACCAAGCCGGTCAGGACATCGCTCAGGCTGCCCATCAGCGACAGGAGGCCCGGCTCGACGGTCGGACTGAACAGCAGCTGGACCGAGAAGACGGCGATGACGACGGCCATCATCCAGGCCGCCCAGCGTTGATAAAAGAACAGCCCGGCCATGCTGACTAAGAATAGGAACAGGCCGGCGCCCCAGAACAACAGTTCGAAGATGTCGCCGACGCCGAACTCGCCTGCGTTCTCCTGATGCACCCAGTCGGCCAAAGCGTCGGGACGGAGATTGTCGGCGACGAAGGCGAGGCCGACGGAAAGGACGTTCAGACCGAAGAGCGCGACGAGGAGGAAACGCAGGATGAGACGAGCCTTGGATTTATCCATGCGACGATTTTCAACCCACCATCGCCCGCCGCAACGCCAATCTTACCCTTAGGTAGGGACGGCTCTCCGAGCCGTCCGTTCGTCGATGGACGTACGTGACCCGCCGGCGGGCTCGGAGAGCCACGCCCTACCCAAATTGCATTCCTGTTCTACAGAGCCTCCGAGCCTCTGGGCCTCTCGTTTGTATCCCTTGTCAACTGGCCAACAGGTCAACCGGTCAACTAACGTCCCCTATACTCGATACTCCATACTCGATACTCTCACGTTTTCTACTCTCCTGCCCTCGATTCCGGGCGCTTACTCCACCACCAACACCCCACGCATGAGCTGGGAATGTCCCGGGAACGAACAGAGGTAAGGATACCTTCCCGGCTCCTTGGGCGCGGTGAAGTAGATCGTGGTCTGCTTACCTGGTTCGAGCATCCGCGTGTGGACCAGGACGTCGGCCGAATCCGGCACATAATGACGATCCATCCCGTCCGGCATCGACACCATCAAGGCGGCGGACGAGCCGACCCGTTCCTCGGCCCCTGGCTTCACGAGCACCCAGTTGTGCGGCATGATGTCCGGATTCTCGAAGGTGAGCGCGACGGCCCGTCCGGCCTTGGCCTTGAGCTCCGTCTGAAGATAGTTCAACGCGTTGCCCGCCCGGACCTTCAGGACCACGGGATCCGGCCCGCAGAGTTCGGTCTCCCAACGCACCGGACGAGCCTTGCCGGCCTGAGCGACGGCCGTCTCATGGGCATGCGCCGGCTGCTTGGGGATGGGACGATAGCCAGCGAAGGCCTTGTAGGGCTCGCCCAGCGCATGGGCGGACAGGAAGATCTCCGCGTCCGCCCCTAGCCTGATATGGAGCTGACTGCACGGCAGGAGCTGCGGTAGATGCACGAAGAGGCTGCGCCCCCCGTCCTCCGCATGCACGCCCGCGACCTCAAGGACGTCATGCGCGACGACTTCAGGATGCCGCACGGAATACTCGGGCGATCCGTAGGCCCGGCTGTAATGGTAATTCCAAGCCTGC
>JBJTAX010000172.1:0-2616 GCA_046091055.1 Verrucomicrobiota bacterium
GCTCGGCTTCCTCGCCGGACTCTGGCTCGCGCCCCTGGTCGATCCCCGGCTGGTCTCGCTTTTCTGCGCCATCGGCATCCTGGCGCCCGCCGCGTTGTTCGCCGGTTTCTTCTGGTCCGTCCTCCCGCAGCCGGTCCGTCGGCAGGTCCGGCCGGGCATGGAATTCCTCTGGCTGCTGCCTTTCCTCGCGCTCTGCGCCTGGGCCGCCTGGCAGGCCGGCCCGGCCGTCGAATCGCTGTGCTTCACCGTCAAGGACAGCGCGTCCGGGCTGCCCATCGCCGATTTCCGCGAGTGGTGGCGGCAGACGACCGGCGAGACGTATGACTCCCGTAACTCCCTCGTCGTCGGCTTCGTGATGGGCTTCGCCGTCATCCCGATCGTCTTCACGATCGCCGAGGATTCGCTCTCGAACGTCCCGAACTCGCTGGTCTCCGGCTCCCTGGCCCTCGGCGCGAGCCGTTGGCAGACGGTCTGGAGCGTCGTCATCCCGACCGCGATATCCGGCATCGTCTCGGCGGTGATGATCGGCTTCGGCCGCGCGATCGGCGAGACGATGATCGTCGTGATGGCCACGGGGAACACCGCGGTGATGGACGCCAATCCTTTCAGCGGCATGCGGACGCTTTCCGCGAACATCGCCGTGGAGCTGCCGGAGGCCGCCGCGGGGCACACGCACTACCGCGCGCTCTTCCTCGGCGCCTGCTGCCTCTTCCTCCTTACCTTCGTGATCAACACCCTCGCCGAAGTCCTCCGCCAGCGCCTCCGCGAGCGCTACAAAGTCGTCTGACCATGGGCTCCTCTTCCGACAGCAGCACGCCCCGGGGCGAAGCCTTTGTCTGGTTCAGCGGCCTCGGTCTGATCATCGGCTTGGGCATGGTCGTCGGCCTGCTGGCCTTGGTGCTGATGAACGGCGTCACGGTCTTCTGGGCTCCGCCCGTGCCGGTGGCGCAGGTCGACGACGGCCGCGTCCTGATCGGTCAGCTCGCCAAACGTCGCATCCGGGCTGGTTCGCCGGCGGATCAGCCGCGCTATGAGCGCCAGTATCAGGTCGGCCTCCGTGAACTGAACGGCAACTCCTACCTCTGGATCGACGAGGCGAAGATCAAGGGCGAGACCTTCCCGGCCGACGTCCTCGGCCTGGAGCGCGTCGAGAACGGCCCGGCTTTCGTCCGCCCGCAGACCCTGCGTAAGTCCGACGGCAAGATCATCCCGGCGACCGATGCGGCTTTCGAGGCCGCTTTCCAGGCCGAAGTCGCCGCGGCCACCGCCGTCCGCGAGAAGCTCATCGACATCACCCGTCACCGGATCGGTGACGTCAACGCGTCCATGGACAAGGCGCGCGTCGCGCTCCGTCGGGCCGAAGACCTCAAGCTCGCCGACGATGTCGCTAGCCTGCAGAAGGAGATCGCCGCCCTTGATGGTCGTTTCGCGGCCTTGCAGGAGGAGGCCAAGCAGGTCGTCGCCGGTGGCGCGGTCGCCTCGCTCGTCTCGCAGGACGCCTCCGGCCGTGAGGTCGTGGTGCCCCTCACGCAGGTCATCCGCGCCTGGTTCCCGAACCGTCTCGACACCTGGGGCCGCGTGAAGCTCTTCGCCTCCCGTCTCGGGGAGTTCATCTTCGATGAGCCTCGCGAGGCCAACACCGAGGGCGGCCTGATGCCGGCTATCTTCGGCACGCTGGTCATGACGGTCTTCATGAGCCTGCTGGTCACGCCCTTCGGCGTGATCACCGCGATCTACCTCCGCGAATACGCCCAGCAGGGCCCCGTCCTGCGCATCGTGCGCATCAGCGTGAACAACCTCGCCGGCGTGCCTTCGATCGTCTTCGGCGTCTTCGGCCTCGGCTTCTTCGTCTACGTGCTCGGCGGTTCGATCGACCAGCTGTTCTTCGCCGACCAGCTGAAGTATAACAACAATACGCCGGTCTTCGGCACCGGCGGCCTGCTGTGGTGCTCGCTGACGCTGGCCCTGATGACCCTCCCCGTGGTCATCGTCGCCACCGAGGAAGCCCTCGCGGCCGTCCCGCGCGGCATGCGCGAGGCCTCGCTGGCCACCGGCGCCTGGAAGTGGCAGACGATCCGCGATTTACTCCTGCCGGCCTCCGCGCCCGGTATCCTGACCGGCTTGATCCTCGCCATGGCCCGCGGGGCAGGGGAGGTCGCTCCGCTCATGCTCGTCGGCGTGGTGAAGCTCGCCCCGACGCTGCCTTTCGACGGCACCGCCCCGTTCCTGCACATGGACCGCAAGTTCATGCACCTGGGCTTCTACGTCTATGACCTCGGGTTCCAGTCGCCGGACTCGGATGCCGCCCGCCCGATGGTCTTCGCCACCACCTTGCTCCTCATCGTCCTGGTCGTCTGCCTGAACCTCGGCGCGATCTGGATCCGCAACCGTCTCCGCGCCCGCTTCAAGGGCGCCTCTTTCTGAGAAAACATCCCTCATGTCCCAGACCATGAACCCTCCGTCCTCTGCCCGCATCAAAGTCCGCCCCGCCGCCGAACGCGAAGGCCGCAAGGACTACATCAGCATCCGCGACTTCGGTTTCTGGTATCGGGAGAAGAAGGCCCTCGACGCCATCTCCCTCGACATCCCGGAGCGCCAGGTCGTGGCCTTCATCGG
>JBJTAX010000173.1:0-4269 GCA_046091055.1 Verrucomicrobiota bacterium
CAGCCATCGACTCAGCAATCTGTCCCCTGCCCTCGACTCAGTCATCTGAACTTAGGCACAATCCTGTGCGTCGACGTCGAGGACGTCGATGACGTCCTCGTCGCCGAGGATCTTCGCGCGCAGGGGAAGCAGGGCCGCGAGGAGCGACTTCACGCCGGTGACGAGATACCAGATGTGCACGCGGTGCTGGTCCTGGACCTTCTCGAACGGGCACGGGGCGGGGCCGCGGATCTCACACAGGCCGGGGTGGAGGCGCTCGAGTTCCTTGACCCAGGCCTCGGCCACGAAGTTCACCTTCTCTGCGTTACGGCCACGGAAGACATGGCGGATGAGATGCCGGTCCGGCGGGTAGCCGAATTCGGCGCGCTTTTCGAGTTCGGCCGCCGCGAAGCCATGGAAGTCGAGCCGCTTGGCGAACTGGATGGGGTCAGACGCCGGCTGGAAGCTCTGCACGACGACCACGCCCTCGAGGTCGCCGCGGCCCGCGCGACCGGCCACTTGCGTGAGGAGCTGGAACGTGCGTTCGGCGGCCCGGAACTCCGGCAGCTGCAAGGAGAGGTCCGCGTCCAGGATGCCCACCAGCGTGACGCGCGGGAAGTCGAGTCCCTTGGCGATCATCTGCGTGCCGAGGAGCATGTCATACTTCCCGGCCCGGAAATCGGAGAGGACCTTCCGGAAAAGGTCCTTCTTGCCCATCGTGTCGGCGTCGATGCGGGCCACGCGGGCGCGCGGGAACAGCTGCGCGAGCGTCTCCTCGACGCGCTGCGTGCCGGAGCCCTTCCAGCGGACCTTCGGGGAGCGGCAGCTCGGGCAGAGCACCGGGGCGCGCTCCTGATGGTTGCACAGGTGGCAGCGGGCGGTATCGTCGGTCCGGTGCAACGTCAGCGAGACGCTGCAACGCTTGCACTGGACGGCCTCGCCGCAATCCGGACAGACCAACGAACGCGAATGTCCTCGGCGGTTCAGGAAGAGGATGGACTGCTCCCGGCTTTCGAGGCGGGAGCGGATGCCGTCGGTGAGCTCGCGAGAGAGGATGTGCTGGCCCTTGGAGTGAAGCACCTCGCGGCGCATGTCCACGATCCGGAAGGCCGGCATCGGACGGTCGTCGACACGCTTGGCCATGACGTCGAGCACGTAGCGTCCGGCCGACGCGTTCTTCCAGGTCTCGAGCGAAGGCGTCGCCGAGCCGAGCACGCAGGCCGCGCCGAGCATCGAGGCCCGCATCACCGCGACGTCGCGGCCGTGGTACATCGGCGTCTCACCCTGCTTGAAGGAAGGCTCGTGCTCTTCGTCCACCACGATCAGGCGGAGGTCAGGCAACGGGGCGAAGACCGCCGAACGGGCGCCGACCACCACCCTCGCCTGCCCGAGCGACATCGCCATCCACGCGTCGAAGCGCTCGCCGGCGGAAAGGTGGCTATGCCAGACGACCACCTTGGCGCCGAGGTCGGCCAGGCGCGACCGGAGCCGGCCGACGGTCTGCGGCGTCAGCGCGACTTCGGGGACGAGGAAGATGGCCGAGCCGCCTTCGGCCACGACCTTGCGGATCAGCGCCACGTAGACCTCGGTCTTGCCCGAGCCGGTGACGCCGTGGAGCAGGTGCGCGCGGAAGGCCTTTGAGTCCAAGGTCTGCGTGACCGAGCCCACTGCCGCGACCTGCTCGGGATTCAGGGCATGACCGGCCGAGGCGACGGTCTCCCCTTCGGCATAAGGGTCGTTATAGGCCACGCGCCAGAGCACGCGGGCGTCCTCCCTGACCGTGCCGGCCTTGATGAGCGCGTCGACCGCCTGCTGCGAGACGCCGAGGCCTTCGACCATCTTGGCACGGTCGGCGGGTTCCTTCTGCCCGACGAGGTAATCGATGACCTGCGCCTGGCGAGGGGCCTTCTTGCGCAGCTTCACCAGCGCCTCCGCCGCAGGCGGGGCGAGGAGCGTCAGCAGACGGCGCAGGACTGGACGGACGCCCTTGCGCACCGCGGCGGGCAGGACGGTCTCGAGCACGGAGTTGAGCCCGCAGCCGTAGTAACCCGCCATCCATTCAGCCAACTTGCAGCAGTCGGGGGTCATCACCGGCTGTTCGTGCTCCAAGGAGATCACGCTGCGGAGGCGGGCGGCGGGTGGCGGCTCGGCCGGGTATTTCCAGACCACGCCGATGCTCGTGCGACCGCCGAGCGGCACGCGCCCCAGCTGGCCGACGCGCAGGGTGTCCTTCAGGCCCGCGGGGACCGAATACGAGTAGGCCCGGGCCCCGCCGTCGAACGGGACCACCTCGGCGACGCCGGGTTCGATTTCGCCGAAAAGATCGGGCACAGGGGGAAGGCTCGCCGAAGCGAGGCGGGGATTCAAGCGGACACCGCGAAAGGGGTCAGGCCGTTACCAGTCAAGGCTGACACCATAGGAGGCTGTATGCATGGGTTTTGGTATCAGGGACGACCGGTAACGGCCTGACCCCTTGGAGGGATGCCTGGGGATTCCCTCAGGCGTGGACGTCGGTGACCGGGACGCCCGAGTGGGCCGCGATCCGGGCGCACATCAGGGCCCAGAAGCAGCCGATGCAGTTGGCCACGACCAGCTGGAGGTCGGTCGGCATGCTGTAGAAGATCAGCGTGCCGGGGAACCAGACGAAATAGTTGGTCAGCAGGTTGGGCAGGACCAGTCGACGATACCAGCCCGGACCCATCGCCGCGCGCAGGCGGGCGGTATCCCACCCGCAGTCCTTCCAGAGGTGCGAGACCGCGTTGAACGGCGCGCCGATGAAGATCGTGAAGCCGGCCATGTCGACGAACACCTTGATGAGCACGGTGCGGAGGTTGGCCTCGCTCCCGAACCAGTCGGCCTGCAGCGTATAGAAATAGCTGACCAGCATGCCCATCAGCGCCCACCAGGTCATGCTATGGAGGAGGTCGCGGAAAGGATGCGCCGGGCGCAGCCCGCGGAAGACCATGCGGAAGCACCAGGGAATCAGGCCGGAGGTGATGGCCGTGCAGATGGCCGCGAAGGCGAACGGGTTGGCGCGGTTCACGGCGCCGATCCGGTTCAGCGCGACGGCGACGGCGGGGACGTGGTAATACGCCACGACCAGGCCGGCGGCGGCCAGCATGATGACCGCCAACGGCAGGGCGATGTCCCGCAGCGCCTTGATGCCGGCGGTCAGGGGCGAGGCGGAGGAATCGCTCATCCGAGGAACTTGCGGAGCAGCTGGTCGATGAGGACCGGGTTCGCCTTGCCCTGCGTGCGCTTCATGATCGGGCCCTTGAGCGCGTTGATGGCCTTCTCGTTGCCGGCGCGGAACTCGGCGATGGACTTCGCCACGGCCGGATCGGCGATGACTTCCTGGACGATCTTCTCGAGCTCGCCGGTGTCGCTGTTCTGGCGGAGGCCCTTGGCGTCGACGATGGCGGCGGCGTCGCGGCCGGACTTGAACATCTCGGCGAAGACCTCCTTGGCCTGCTGCTTGGAGATCACCCCGTCGTCGGTCAGCCTCACCAAACCGGCGAGCTGGGCCGGCTTGATGGGGCAGGACGCGAGCGAGAGGGGCGCCGGCGCGGCTTCGTCGAAGGCGCCCGCGCAGCCGGCCGAGGCGGCGAGGGCGCTGAGCAGGTCGTTCGCCACGAGCTTGGCGATGCCCGAAGGGTTGGCCGGGTGCGCGGCCACGGCGGCCTCGAACCATTCGGCGAGGGCGCGGTCGTTCACGAGCACCGAGGCGGCGGTGTAAGGCAGGCCGAGCTTCTCGACGTAGCGGCGCTGGCGGTCGTAGAGGTTCTCGGGGACCTGCATGGCGAGGCGCGCGACGGTCTCGCGGGAAATCTTCAGTGTCGGGATGTCCGGATCTGGGAAGTAACGGTAGTCGTGGGCGTCCTCCTTGTCGCGCAGGACGTAACCGCGGGCGAGCTCGGCATTCCAGCCGCGGGTCTCCTGCGTGATGGAGCGGCCGGCTTCGAGCTCGCGGATCTGGCGGGCGGTCTCGAAGAGGACGGTGTCGCGGACGCTGGAAATCGAGTTGAGGTTCTTGGTCTCGGTGCGGGTGCCGAGCTTGGCGTCGCCGCGGCGGCGGACCGAGACGTTGCAGTCGCAGCGCAGCTGGCCCTTCTCCATGTCGCAGTCGGCCACGCCGGCCTGGGTGAGCATCGCGACGAGCGAGCGCAGGAAGGCCTCGGCCTCGGCGGAGGAACGGAGGTCCGGCTCGGTGACGATCTCGAGGAGCGGCACGCCGGCGCGGTTGTAGTCGACCAGCGAGCCGCTGCCCGCATGGCTCAGCTTGCCTACGTC
>JBJTAX010000174.1:0-3804 GCA_046091055.1 Verrucomicrobiota bacterium
GGACGCCGTTCTTCGTGACCTGGTCGCTGAAGGGCTCCTTCCCCAACATCTTCAAGTCCGGCAAGTACGGCGCCGAGGCCCGCAAGACCTTCGACGCCGGCCGCGCCGAACTCGACGAGATCATCCGCGGGAACCGCGTCCACCTCCGCGGCGTCGCCGGCCTCTGGGCCGCCCGCCGGGTGGGCGACGACGTCGAGGTCTTCGGCGACGAAGCCCAGACTAAGAAGCTCGGCCGCTTCCACTTCCTGCGCGACCAGCGCCAGCGGCACAAGGTCGCCGCCTGCCGCTCCCTCGCCGACCTGGTGTCCGCCGAGAAGGGCGACCATCTCGGCGCCTTCGCGGTGACCGCCGGCCAGGAGATCGAAGACTACGCCGCCTCCTTCAAGCAGACGGACCCTTACCGCCAGATCATGATCCAGGCCCTCGCCGACCGCCTGGCGGAAGGCTGCGCCGAGTGGCTGCACCGCGAGGTCCGCAAGGACCTCTGGGGCTACGCGCCGGACGAAGCCCTCACGGTCGAGGAACTCGTGGACGAGAAATACGCCGGCCGTCGCCCGGCCGCCGGCTACCCGGCTTGCCCCGAGCACACCGAGAAGGGCGAGCTCTGGCGCCTGCTGGACGCCGACCGCCTCGGCTGCACGCTGACGGAGAGCTTCGCGATGAACCCCGCCGCCTCCGTCTCGGGCCTCTACTTCGGCAACCCGCAGTCGATCTACTTCGACGTCGACAACGTCGGCCGTGATCAGGTGGAGGACTACGCCGCCCGCAAGGGCTGGACGGTCGAGCAGGCCGAACGCTGGTTGCGCCCGGTGCTCGGCTACAAGACCTGACGATGGAAGCGCGCGAACGCGAGAAGCTCGTCGCGGCCGTCGGCGCGGAGGACGCCGCCGCGGTCGAACGCTTCCTCGGCGATTGCGCGTTGTGTAAGCTCGTCGAAGCCGCCGACGCCGCGGACAGCGACTGGCCGGAGTGGGCGCGCGCGGCCGCCGTGCTGCAGCGCTGGCTCGAGGCCGCCGGCCTCGCCGCCGACGCCGAACGCAAGCTCGGCTACCTGCACTGCACCGTCGAGGCCCAGAAGGCCGTCCCGACCGCCCTCCGCCCAGCCCTGCCGCAGTCCGTCGCCCGGATGCTCAAGGACCACGGGTTCGCGGAGTGAGGCAGGGCCGTCGCGCCGTCAAAAGGTAGGGACGACCATCCCTGCTCGGCCGCGGCCGACCAAGGATGGTCGGCCCTAGCTGAGGCAGAAGAGGACAGCACGTGGTGCTGTCCCTGCCTCGACGCGGGGGGATGCGATGTCATCGCATCCCTACCCGGCACCTGCCACCCGTAGCTGCCACCCGCCACCTGAAATTCCTCTCTTCCATTCTGTCCACTACTTCCCCTTCGCCACTTCGGCGCGGGCCTTGGCGAGGACGTCGGCGAGCTTCACTTCGGCGCCGCCCTGGCGCTTGCTTTCGTCGGCGGCTTCCATGAACGCATAGAGCTCGAGCGTCTCCTCCGGCGTCACCGGCGCCTTGCCGGTGCGGAACATCTTCACCACGGCCTGCAGCAGGACCTCATACCCGTCGAACCTGCCGATGTCGGCCTCGCCCTTCTCGCCGACGGCCTTGCCGCCGTAGGGGCCGCCCTTGGCCTTGCGATCGGCCTCGCGATAGGTGCCGACGCGGCCTTCGCCCCAGTCGCCGGTGACCTGGATGAAACCCTCCGGCGTCTTGTCGCGCTTCACCGAGACGCAACCCGTGCCCATGACCGTGTAGAGGCTTTCGCAGCCATGGACGCCATACCAGTAGAGATCCGGGTGATGGGGTTCGAGGCTGGCGGGGCTGGTGGCGTAAGCCGTCCTCACCTTGCCGACCGAGCCTTGGGCGACCGCCTGCGTGCCGGCGGCGAAACGGAGCGACGAGGAGCAGAAATAGACGACCCCGGCCTGCTTCGCGGCCTCCTGGAGACGGATGACGTCGGCGAGCGAGCCCGCGATCGGCTTGTCGATGAAGACGGTCTTGCCCGCCTTGAGCACCGGCCGCACCTGCTCGAGGTGCACGCGGCCGTCGTTGGACTCCAGCAGCACGAAGTCGACCTGCGCGCAGAGCTGCTCGATCGAGCCGACGATCTCGACGCCCATGCCCCTGAGCTTCTCGGCGTATTCCGGGACGCGGGTCGTGCTCTCCGGGATGTCCTTGCTGCCCTGGGCGAAGGCGTGCGTCACGCGGAAGCCGGCGTACTTCGGGGCGTCGGCCGGGTTCTTCGGGCCCTTGTTGAAGACCGTCGTGAACGCCACCACGTGCGACGTGTCGAGGCCGATGATGCCGATCTTCTTCGGCGCGTCGGCGGCGGCGAGCGAGATGACCAAGACGAACGCGCAGGCGAACAGACGGAAGAGGCGGGGCAGGCCCATGCTGATGGATACTTCCGCCGGGCTCCGCTGACAAGCCCGCGGGACGACGGTTAATGCGAGCCTTCGAGCAATTGCCAGACCCGCCACGCCATCAGCAGGCCGAGGGCCGTCCAGAGCAAGCCGAGCGCGCGGTCGACGCCCCGGATCGTGGCGGCGTCCTTCAGCCGGACGCGCAGTCGGTCGCCGAGGAAGGCGTAGAGACTCATCACGCCGATCTCCGAGCCCAGCGCGCAGAGCAGCAGCACCCCGGCGGCGGACCACGCGAAGCCGTCGGTCGGCACGCCGGCGGCCTGGATGATGACCAGGAAGAACGGGATCGTCTTCGGGTTGGAGAAGATCACCCACGCGCCGCGGAGGAAGAGCCGGACGGCGCCGCCCTCGAGTCCGGCCGACGCCGGCAGGCCCGAGCGGGGCCGGGCCAGGTGCTGCCAGCCCAGGTAAAGGAAATATGCCATGCCCGCGGCGGCGACGACCGTCAGCGCCTGCGGCGCATGGAGCGCCAGCCACTGCGTCCCGAAGAGCGCCAGGAAGAGGTGCGGCGTCTCGCCGACGGCGAGGCCGAGCGTATGCCAGCATGCGCGTCGCTTCCCGTAACGGAGCGACGTCTCGATCGTCGAAAGCGCCGCCGGCCCGGGCGAGAGGCTCGCGGCCAGGCAGGTGACGATCAGCAGGCCGACGTTCATCCCTGCTCAGCGCAGGGCCTGCTTCCAGCGGGCGATCTCGCGGGCGACGGCCTTGGGTCCCGGCATGCCCGTGTTCTCGCGCGCGGCGAACCCGCGCCGCAGGCTGAAGACCTCGCGCCAGCCCTTCGTGAACGCCTTGTCGGCGGTCAGCGCGGCTTCGTCGGAAAGCTTGTCGAGCGGCGTGCCGGACTTCTCGGCCAGCGCGACGAGGCGGCCGACGGCGTGGTGGGCGTGACGGAACGGCATGCCCGGGCGGACGAGCCAGTCGGCGAGGTCGGTGGCGAGGAGCGCGGGGTCGGACGCGGCGGCGAGGCAGCGGGCCTGATGGAACTTCGTGCCGGCGAGCGTGGCGTCGGCCACGGCGACCGCGAGAATCAGCTGGTCGGCGGCGTCGAACCGCGGCGGCTTGTCGTCCTGCAGGGCGCGGTTGTAGGTGAGCGGCAGGCCCTTGGTGAGCGAGAGCAGGTGCGTGAGCGAGGCCTGGAAGCGGGCGGCCTTGCCGCGCAGCAGCTCCATCGAATCGGGGTTGCGCTTCTGCGGCATCAGCGACGAACCCGTCGAGAACTCGTCAGGCATGCGCGCGAAGCCGAACTCGGCCGAGGACCACAGCACCATGTCCGCGGCCAGGCGGGAGAGGTGCACGCCGCAGAGGGCGGCCACGAAGCAGAACTCCGTGGCCGGAGCGCGGTCGGCGACCGCGTCCAGCGCGTGGCGGGTGACCTGCGG
>JBJTAX010000175.1:0-4518 GCA_046091055.1 Verrucomicrobiota bacterium
CTCTGGTTCCTCGCCCCGCCCGATCGCGTCGCCGCCCTCAGCAACGAGAACTACGGCGAGGGCTCCGGCAGCCTCGAGGACGAAGGCGACGACCTCCCCGCCGCCGAAGCGGCCTCCGACGTCGAGGCCGACCAGGACGCCGCGGTCGTCCGCTTCGTGACCGAGGTCCTCACGCAGGCCGTCGCCGAAGGCGCCACCGACGTCCATTTCGAACCGCAGGAGACCAACCTGCGCATCCGCTACCGCGTCGACGGGATCCTCATCCCGATCCCGCTGCCCGACAACCTCGCCCGCTTCCAGGACGCGATCATCTCGCGCCTGAAGATCATGGCGCGCCTGAACATCTCGGAGCGCCGCCTCCCGCAGGACGGACGCATCAACTTCCGCGACGGCTAGAACGTCCTCGATATCCGCGTCTCGACGATCCCGACCATCTACGCGGAGTCGGTCTCCCTCCGCCTCCTCAACCAGCGCAAGGAGGCCTACAACATGGACCGCATCGGGATGGACGCCGAGGAGCAGGCCGCCGTCCGCAAGGTCCTCGACTACCCGCACGGGATCATCCTCGTCACGGGCCCGACGGGTTCCGGCAAGTCCACCACGCTCAACGCCTTCCTCCAGGCGATCAACTCGCCCGACATCCGCATCGTGACGATCGAGGATCCGATCGAATACGAGGTGCCCGGCGCCAACCAGGTGCAGACGCGCGCCGAGATCGGCCTGACGTTCGCCGGCGCCCTCCGCAGCACGCTCCGCCAGGATCCGGACGTGATCATGGTCGGCGAAATCCGCGACCTGGAGACGGCCGAGATCTCCATCCGCGCCTCCCTCACGGGCCACCTGGTCTTCTCCACCCTCCACACCAACGACGCGCCGGGCGCCATCACCCGCCTCATCGACATGGGCGTCGAGCCGTTCCTCGTCGGCTCCGCCGTCGAACTGGTCATCGCCCAACGCCTCGTGCGCCGGCTCTGCCCCGACTGCGCCAAGACCGTCCCGGTCGACCGCGCGAAGCTCGTGCCGGCCCTCGCGACGCTCGGCATGGACGAATCGTTCCTCAAGGACGTGCCTTCGCTCAAGGAGGCCGCGGGCTGCCGCAAGTGCCGCGGGACCGGCTACCGCGGCCGCGTCGGGGTCTTCGAGATCTTCCACCCGAAGCCGCTCCACGACCTGATCATCAGCCGCATCTCCAACCGCGAGCTGACGGAGAAGGCGATCGAGCTGGGCATGCGCCCCCTCGCCAAGGCCGGCTGGCTCAAGGTCGCCGCCGGGCTGACGACGATCGACGAGCTGATCCGCAACCTGAGCTCGAACGAATAACGCCGCGATGGCCGTCTTCAACTACACCGCGCGCGACGCCGCCGGCGCCGTGACCGAAGGCACCGTCGACGCCCCGCAGCGCCGCGACGCGCTCCGCCGGCTCCAGGCCCGCGGCCTGACACCGCTCAAGGTCGAGGAGGCCGGCGCCGCCTCCCGCGCCAAGGAATCCGCCCGCGAAGGGGGCCCGGACGACAAGGATCTCCTCCCCACCGAGGCCGAATGCCTGCCGTTCCTCGAGGCGATGGCCGACCTGGTCCGCTCCGGGATGTCCGCCGGCGAAGCCCTCCGCCTCCTCGCCCTGCGCCTCCAGAAGTCCCGCCTGCGCGCGCTCTGCGCCGGCCTCTGGGCCAAGCTCGGCGAAGGCCAGAGCCTGTCCGTCGCGATGGGCGCCTACCCCAAGGTCTTCGACGGGCAGACGCTCAACCTCATCGCCGCCGGCGAGGCGACGGGCAACATCCGCGACGTCCTCGAACGGCTGATCACCCACTTCACCGAGCAGCGCGAATTCCGCCGCAAGCTGGTCAGCGCGCTGTCCTACCCGCTCTTCATCTGCTTCGTCGCGGTGGGCGTGATCGTCTTCTTCGTGCTCTTCCTGCTCCCGCGCCTGGAGACGCTCCTGAAATCCCTCGGCGGCGAGATGCCGCTCTCCACGAAGCTGCTCATCGGCTTCGCCAACACGCTCCTCTGGCTCGGGCCCGTCCTCCTCGCCGCCGCCGTCGCCGTCGCCCTCTACGGCCGCCAGTGGCGCAAGTCCGAGGCGGGGCTCATCGCCTCCGACGCCCTCCTGCTCAAGGTGCCTCTCGCCGGCTCCTTCGTGATGCGGGTGTCCGTCCTCAATTTCTGCCACACGCTCGCGGTGCTCCTCGAGAACGGCATCACGACCGCCGAGGCCCTCCGCCTCGCCGAGAAGACCGCCCCCAACCGCGCCCTGCGCCGCCAGCTCCGCGAGGCGACCGACCGCGTGCTCGAAGGCGACAGCCTCTCCAAGGCGCTCGCCCGCACGGGCTACTTCCCGCGCCTGCTCCTCGACCGCGTCGCCGTCGCCGAACAGACCGGCAACCTCGCCCCCGGCCTCCGCGACATCTCCCGCTCCTACCGCGCCGACCTCGACCGCTGGCTCGGCGCGGTCTCGCAGACGATCTCCGCCTCCGTCCTCGTCGCGGCGTTCTCCTTCGTGGCGTTCATCGCCTTCGCCATCGTCTCCGCGGTCTTCCAGGTCAGCTCGAGCTTCAGCTTCTGAGGGCAGGGACCGCACCACGTGCGGTCCTAAGTGCAAAAGTGCAAACCGGCCTGCGGCCCGTGCAAAGGCGCAGATGTGGGCCCCATCTTCAGGTCCCAGGTCTCGGCCCTCAGGTCTCTGGCACGGGTGTCCAGGTGCAGGCGCGGGTGCCGGGCAAGATTCAGATCCTGTACCTGTACCTGAACTCGAACCCCTGAACCTGGCTCCCGATGGCCGAGACCCGAGACCTGAAAGGTTTTGTCTCCCACTTTTGCGCTGTATCGCCCCCTTGCCAACGTGTCACCGTGCCCACTTGCCCCCTCGCCCTAGGGCGCGTGCCCCCTCGCGTCGGCTCCGCCGGCGCTTACTTTCCTTCCGCGCCCGGCGCCGGCTCGGTTCCTTCCGCGGCCGCCTTCGCGCCCGGGATCTCCCCGATCAGTTCCAGCGCGGTGAGCGTCGCCTTGAAGGTCACGGTGCCCGCGGTGCCGCGCTCCGACGTCAGGCTGACCTGGCTCAGCGCGAGGTAAGGGGCGCGCGTCTTCACGCTGTCGTAGAAACGCAGGATGGCGGCCATGTCCGCCTTGCGGCAGCTGAGCTGCAGGGAGTGCACGGCGAACTTGCCCGCCTTGGTCGTCTTCGGCGCTTCGGTGTTCGCGCTCAGGCCGGCTTCGTTGGTGGCGTTCACGGCCTCGGCGATGAGCTTGGCCTGGTCGAACCCATGGCCGGAATCCAAGCCCTGCACGGCCAAGGCGGTGGCGTTGCGGATCTCCCGCTCCTTGGCGAGCACGGCCTTCTGTTCGAGGGCCTCGTCCTCGTAGGCGCGCCAGGCTCCCCAGCCTTCGTCGACGCGCGCCCAGGCGCCGCTGCCCCAGAGGAGCGCCGCGATGAGCAGCGCGGCCAGCGCCATGACGCGTTCGCGCGCCTTCAGGCTGAAGAAGAAGTGTTTCATTGTTGGGTGGACTCGGCGGCCTTGAGGAGGGCCGGCTGCTTGAAGGTGATCTCCAGACGGAAGGTCGTCGAGGCGTCGCGCACCCGCGGCTCGCTGTTCGTGACGGCTTCCACCTCCGGCAGCGTCTGCACGGCGCGCAGGAACTCCGAGATGTCCCCGGCGTTCGGGGTCTTGGCGTCCACGGTCATGACGGGCTTCGTCAGGACGCTGTCCTTGGCCTTCTTCAGCTCGCACGCGACGTGCGTGAACTCGACGGTGGCGGGGCGTTTCTCGTTCACGAGCACGAGCATCTCGAAAGGCAGCAGGCGCTTGACGCCGAGCTCGAGGATGCGGTCGGTGATCTTCTTCGATTCCTCGATGTCCTCGACGAGCGGCCGGCGCGCTTCGTTGGCCGCCTCGAGCGACCCGGAACGGGCCCCGATGACCAGGCCGCCGATGTCCAGCAGCAGGGAGACGGCCAGCACGGCGGCCCCGACGCGCACCCCGTTCCAGAGCAGCAGATTGAGGCGCGCCTTCTTGCGGCGCTCGGCCAGGAAGTCGCCGTCGCGGATGTCGGAGTCGTCCAGGCCCTTGCGCGGGATGACGAACGTGCCGTCGCCTTCGCGCTTCAGGACCAGCGCGCCTTCGACGACGCCGCCGCTGAGCGCGCCTTCGACGGTCTCGACCGCGACGTCCGCCGGCAGCCCGGCGCGCGCCGCGGCTTCGCTCGCCAGCCCGGCTTCGTCCGCGTCCGCCTTCTCGGCCACGGCGACCGCCGCGGGGAGTTCGTCGCCGGCCTTCCAGGCCAGCGCGGTCAGGCGCTCCTCGCCGCGGTGCACGACGACGCCGTCGGCCGCGGGCTTATGCCCGCACAGGGCCAGGAACTCCGGCACGACCTGGCAGTCCTCGGGCCACGCGAAGCTTTCCTCCGCGGTGAAGCGCCGCCGATGCGCCGCGTAGGCGAGCACCTGCCGGCCGTCCGCCGAGGTCACGAAACCGACGAGCATCTGCTCGAGCGGGAAGGGCGACACGGCCTCGACCAGATGCTCGA
>JBJTAX010000176.1:0-9743 GCA_046091055.1 Verrucomicrobiota bacterium
GTCATCGTGCCATTTCAGGTGGCGGGTGGCAGCTCCGGGTGGCCGGTGGCGGCATGATTGGCTGGGACATGAGGTAGGGACGTGATTGCCATCACGTCCGTGGGAGGACGGACATGGAGAAGGTCGGTGATCTTGCCCGGCTCGTCGCACGCACCGCTGCGAACGGCGGTCATGGCAATGACCGCCCTACCCAAGGCAGACACAACTAGGGCAGCATGCGGTGCTGCCCCTACCATCATTACCTAGCCCCAGCCCCAGCCCTCCGCGGCGATTACTTCGCCGCGGGATAATCCGTATACCCCTTCGGGCCGGAGGCGTAGAAGGTGCTTTCGTCGGGGAGGTTGAGCGAGAGATTTTCCCGCAGGCGACGGGGGAGATCGGGGTTCGCGAGGAAAGGCACGCCGTAGGCGACGGCGTCGGCCCAGCCTTCGGCGATGGCCTGCTCGGCCTGCGCGCGGTCGAAGCCGCCGGCGGTGATGAGCACGCCTGTGAAATCCTTGCGCAGCTCCTTCGGACCCACACCGGCCGTCGCGCCGTGCGCGATGTCCTGCGCGGTGACACGCGTGACGTGGGCGTAGGCGAGCTCGAGCTTGGAGAGCTCGCGGAGCACGTAGCCGAAGGTCTCCCGCGGATTGGCGTCGGCCATGTCGTTGAACACGCCGCCGGGCGACAGGCGGATGCCCACGCGGTCCGAACCCCAGATGGAGACGACGGCGCTCGCGACCTCGAGCGTCAGGCGGGCGCGGCCGGCGACCGAACCGCCGTACCCGTCTTCACGGGTGTTGGTGCCGCTGCGGAGGAACTGGTCGAGGAGGTAGCCGTTGGCGTTATGGATCTCGACGCCGTCGAAGCCGGCTTCCTTGGCCAGGCGGGCGCCGCGGACGTATTCGGCGACGATGCCGGGGATCTCTTCGAGGCGGAGGGCCCGGGGCGTGACGTAGTCGGCCATCGCCTTGCCGGTCCAGACCTGGCCCTTCGGCCTGATGGCGGACGGAGCGACGGGCAGTTCGCCGTTTGGCTGGTAATCCGGGTGCGAGATACGACCGACATGCCACAGCTGCAGGAAGATACGGCCGCCCTTGGCGTGCACGGCGGAGGTCACCTTCTTCCAGCCCGCGACCTGTGCTTCGGTGTAGATGCCCGGGGTGTTCGGATAACCATGGCCGCGGGGTGAGACCGTGGTGGCTTCGGCGATGATCAGGCCGGCGCCGGCGCGCTGGGCGTAATACTCGGCCATCAGGTCGGTCGGGACGTTGGCCCCTTCGGCGCGGCAACGGGTCAACGGAGCCATCAGGACGCGGTTCGGGAGCGTGAGGGCGCCGACTTGGAGAGGAGTGAAGAGGGAGGACATTGGGAGGAAGATAGAGGGCCGCAGGAAAAGAGGACAGGAGGAAAGGAGCAGGGGAGGTTTTTGCGGTTGGCGGTGAGCGGTTGGCGGATGGGAAGAGACAGAGCGAGGACTGAATAGAGGACTGAGTCGATGACTGCATCGATGACAGAGGAGAGAGATCCTGCCACCCGCCACCCGAAACGGCACGATGACCGAGTCGATGACAGAGGGCAGAGCTCCCGAACCTGCACCTGCACCCGAATACCCGAACCTGAGACCTGACGGCCGAGAGCCGGGACCCGAAAAGAATCGTCCCCAGCCAATCCTCCGGTCTCCCCTTGAGCTGATGGTCTCTGCCGCGGGTAGGGTTGAGCGCCCTCGCTCAACCGCGGCTGACCAAGGGTGGTCAGCCCTACCTCGAGGCAGCTAGGTCGGCACGCAGTGCCGACCCTACCCAGATCCAGTTCGCGAGAGAGACACTGGTCAGACGCCATTTCACGAAGCTTCAATTAGGCAGGGCAAGCGTGACCTGACCGCCGACCGCAATCCGCCGACCGCCATCACCCATGCCCTCTCCATCTTCGCCCCATTAATCTTTCCTCCCCCGCCGGATACCCCTAAGAGTGCCGGGCACCTTTCCGCGCCGTCCGTCATGTCCGTCCCTCCTCCCCTTCCTTTGGCCCGCTCGGCCCAGCCGACCTACATCATCGGTCATAAGAACCCGGACGCCGACGCCATCTGCTCCGCCCTCGCCTACGCCGCCTACAAGGAAGCCTCCGGCCAGCCCGGCTTCCGGCCCGCCCGCTGCGGGAACTCGAACGCGCGCATCGACGCGGTCCTCGGCCGCTTCGGCGCCGCCCTCCCGGAATTCGTGGGCGACGTCATCCCGCGCATCGAGGACATCATGCACCGCGACCCGTTCAAGGTCAGCGTCGACGACACGTGCGCCCGCGCCCTCGAGCTCCTCGACCTCCACGACGTGCGCGCCTTGCCGGTCGTCGGCAAGGACGGCAGGCTCGAAGGCTACGTCTCGATCTTCAGCCTCGGCGACTACTTCATCCCGAAGCCCAAGCGCGCCACGGCGATGCGCAAGGTCACCAGTTCGATCAACGCGATCATCCGGTCCATCGGCGGGACCGAGGTGGTCGCCTACGACGCGGACACCGTCGACGACCTGTACGTGCGCGTCGCCGCCATGGAGCTGGACTCCTTCGGCAAGTCCGCGACCGTCGAAGGCATCCCGACCAACAAGAGCGTCATCGTCGTCGGCGACCGCGCCGACGTGCACCTGCGCGCCATCGAGAGGGGCGTCCGCATCATCATCGTCACTGGCGGCCACCGCATGCGGCCCGAGGTCCTCGAGCGCGCCAAGGCCGCCCGCGTCTCCGTGGCCTACGCCGACACCGACAGCGCCACCACCGCCTGGGCCGTGCGCGCTTCGACGCTCGTCGGCGGCCTGGTCCAGCGCGACGCCTTCACCTTCAAGCCGCAGGAGAAACTCTCCGTGGCCCGCCGCCGCATCGTGCAGAACCCCGCCCTGATCTGCCACGTCATCGACGAAGACGGCCGCCTGCTCGGCGTCTTCACGAAGTCCGACATCATCAGCCCGCCGCGCGCCCGGCTGGTGCTCGTCGACCACAACGAGCTCTCCCAGGCCGTCGACGGCGCCGCCGAAGTCGAGATCGCCGAGGTCGTCGACCACCACCGCCTGGGCAACGCGCCGACGCACCAGCCCATCCTGTTCATCAACCGGCCGCTCGGCTCCACCTGCTCGATCGTCGCGGACATGTTCCGCACCTCCGGCCTGCGCCCGTCGCCCCAGGTCGCCGGCCTGATGATGAGCGGCATCATCTCGGACACGCAGCTGCTCCAGAGCCCGACCACCACCCCGCTCGACGCCGACCTGCTGCAGTGGCTGGCCACGCTGGCCGACGCCGACCCGCGCTCGCTGGCCGACATGATCTTCAACGCCGGCTCGGTGCTGGCCACGCTCAGCCCGGCCGCCGCCGTGCGCGCGGACTGCAAGCAGTACCGCGAAGGCGAGCGCCGCTTCTCCGTGTCGCAGGTCGAGGAGCTCGGTTTCACCAACTTCTGGAAGTGCGAGGACGCCCTCCTCGAGGCCCTCGAGAGATACCGGATCGAGAACGGCCTGAACTTCTCCTGCCTGCTCGTGACCGACATCGACACGCAGAGCTCGCTCCTGCTCGTCCGCGGCGACGCCGAGATCGTGCAGGGCATCACCTACCCGCAGAAGCGCCCGCCGGACATCTTCGACCTGCCCGGCATCGTCAGCCGCAAGAAGCAGCTCATGCCCTACCTGGGCAGCCTGCTCGGAGGCTCGCAGGAGAGCGCATGAGCGCCGAAGAAGTCCTCCTGAAGTTCCTCGCCCGCCCCGGCTACAGGCCGATGCGCCTCGAAGCCATCGTGCAGGCCCTCGGCGGCACGCGCGAGGACCTCCGCCGCCTGAGCAAGACCATCCCCCGCCTGATCAAGGCCGGCGCGGTCGTCACGGTCAAGGGCCACCTGCTCGCCCTGCCGGGACCCGGCCACGGCGGCGCCCGCAAGCCCGAGGCCGCGCTCCTCGAAGGCACGATCCTCTTCCGCCCGAGCGGCTCCGCCCGCGTCGTCTTCGACGCCGTCCCCGGTTCGCCGCCCCGCGAACAGCTCCACGTCGGCGCCGACGACACGCACGTCGCCCTCCACGGAGACCGCGTGCTCGTGAAGCTCAACTCCGGCCGGCGCGAACGCGGCGGAGAGGACTGGGGCACCGGCACGGTGGTCCGCGTGGTCAAGCGCGCGCTCTCGCAGCTCACCGGCACCCTCGGCAACAACCGCCTGCAGTGGTTCGTCGTCCCCGACGACCCGCGCATCTCGCGCGAGATCATCGTACGCGACCCCGCCCGCGCCGGGCTGACCCCTGCGCCGAAGCCCGGCGACAAGGTGGTCGTCCGCCTCGACGCCTGGGAACGCCGCAACCTGAGCCCGACGGGCACCCTCACCGAAGTGCTCGGCGTGACGCACACGCCGATGGCGGAATACCTCGCCATCCTGCGCCGCTACGGCCTCAACCCGGAGTTCCCGCCCGCGGTCGCCGCCGAGGCCGCATCGTTCGGCAAGACGGTCACGAAGGGCGACTGCGCCGGACGCGAGGACTTCCGGCAGGTGCCGACGATCACCATCGACCCCGACGACGCCAAGGACTTCGACGACGCCCTCTCGGTGCAGCGCCTGCCGGACGGCAACGTGCGCGTGGGCATCCACATCGCCGACGTCTCGCATTACGTGAAGCCCGGCTCCCCGCTCGACGTGGAGGCCCGCGAACGCGGCAACTCGACCTACCTCGTCGGCACGGTCATCCCGATGCTCCCGCACGCGCTCTCGAGCGGGCTGTGCTCGCTCGTCGAGGCCGAGGACCGCCTCGTGAAGACGGTGCTCTGCGAATTCACGCCCGACGCCCGCCTGGTGCGGACCGAGTTCGCGAACTCGGTGATCCGCAGCGTGAAGCGCCTGACCTACAAGCAGGCCTACGGCTTCCTTCAGCGGCTCACGAAGGACCAGATCCGCGCCCTGCCGACCCCGCCGCCGCACCAGACCGGTTCGCCCGGCCGGCCGCTCGCCGAACTCACCGACGCCGAGCTGGACCTGCTCCAGGGCATGATCGACGACCTCTGGAACGTCGCCAAGGTCCTCCGCGCCGAACGCTTCCGCGCCGGTTCGCTCGACCTGGAGATGAAGGAGATCAAGATCTACTGCGACAAGGACGGCTGGGCCGACCGCACCGAGGTCGTGCAGCACGACGAATCGCACCAGCTCATCGAGGAGTTCATGCTCCTGGCCAACGAGAGCGTGGCGACGGCCCTCGACAAGGGTTCGGTCCCGCATGTCAACCGCGTCCACGACGATCCCGACCCCGAGAAGCTCGCCGCCCTGCGCGAGGAGCTCGCCGGCAACGGCGTCAAGGTCGGCGACCTGACCCACCGCTCGGAGATGGTGAAGCTGCTCGCCAGCCTCAAGGACCGCGAGGACGGCTACGCGATCCGCATCCAGCTGCTGCGCTCCCTCAAGCAGGCCTGCTACCGCCCGTCGGCCGACGGCCACTTCGGCCTGGCGAAACGCCACTACTCGCACTTCACCTCGCCGATCCGCCGTTACTCCGACCTGCTGGAGCACCGCATCTTCGACGCCTACATCGCCAAGCACGGCGTACGTTCCGCGCCCAAGGACCCGCCGCGCTCGCCCGGCCTCGGCGAACTGACGCGCTCCTGCGAGCACATCTCGATCACCGAGCGCAACAGCTCCGAAGCCGAGCGCGACTCGGTGAAGATCAAGCTGCTCGAACTCTTCGAACGCGAGGCCGCCCGCCCCGACAAGCGCCCGTTCGAGGCCACGATCACCGACGTGAAGCCGCACGGGCTCATGGTCGAGCTCAACGCCTCCCAAGCCTACGGCCTCGTCCACATGTCGACGCTGACCGACGACTACTACCGCCTCAACGACCGCGGCACCATGCTCGTCGGCAGCCGGACGGGACGGAGATTCATGCCGGGCGGCGTGATCACCGTGACCGTCGACCGCGTCGACCGCTTCAAGCGCCAGGTGGACTTCCGCCTCCACGACGAACGCCAGGCCCAGAAGCCGAGGGGGCCGGATCGGAGAAAAGGGCAGCGCTGAAGAATCGAGGGATCGAGGACAAGCGGATCCGAGGATAGGAGGCAATCAAGGTAGGGACAGCGCCACGTGCTGTCCTTTTTTCGTAAGGGACTATTCCGGGTGGCGGGTGGCGGGATCATGCCCGCTCAAGGGGAAACCGGAGACCGGAGAATGGGCTGGGGCAGAGACACTTTCAGGTCTCAGGTCTCGGCCATCAGGTCCCTGGTACGGGTCTTCAGGTTCAGGTGCAGGTTCGGGGACCCTGTCATCGACTCAGTCATCTGTCATCGACTCAGCCCTCCACGCTATCCTCTATTCAGTCCTCCAGCCCTCGTGTCCTCAGGTCCTCGAAACTAGCCTCCCCCACGCCCGGGCGTAATCGCCGGCGGCCTTGCCGAGGCGGATCCGGCCGGCGTCGTCGTCGGTCCACTTGACGGGAATCTCGACGAGCTTGGCGCCGGCGCGGGCAAGACGCACGAAGGCTTCGGCGCCGAAAGAGAAGCCGCGCGCGTCGGTCGGCATCTGCAACTTCGCGAAGACGGCACGCCTCACGAGCTTGAGCCCGCAGCCCGGATCCGTCATCCGCGCGCCGGGCAGCAGCCGCCAGAAACACGAGAGCGCCGCGGAGACGAACGCTCGCCTCCACGAGCGGCCGATGACCCGCGAGTCGCGATGCCAACGCGAGCCCACGACGAGTTCGGCCTTGCCTTCCGCGATCAGGCGATACCCCCGGACGAGCGCTTCGGGGTCCGTAGCCATGTCAGCGTCGCAATACGCGAGCACGTCATACCCCTCCGGGGCCGACTCCCAGGCGGAGCAGATCGCGACGCCCTTGTCGCCGTGGTCGCAGGCCCGATGGTAGACGACGCGATAGGGAATCTTCGCGGACGCTTCGATGGCGACCGACCGGGTCCAGTCCGTCGAGCCGTTGTCCGAAACCACGATCAGGGCGTCCGCGCAACCGTTGGCCTGCAGGCTTTCGGCCAGCCGGGTCAAGCCAGGCCCCAGCCGGCGCTCCTCATTACGCACAGGAATGACAATCAAGAGGGGCATCGGGGCCACCTAAATTCCTCCATTTCCACAGATAACTCAACCATTACGTCCGGCCTTTGCGACTGAGATGAGATTGAGACTCAGTTTCATATTTGACTGTTGAGACTGAATCTCAATTTTAACTGACCTCATCCTTTCCTATGCGTAAGCACCTTCTGTTCCTCGTCGCCGCCAGCCAAGTCGCCTTGGCCCAAACGACGCCTGCCACCCCTAAGGCCAGCGAGCTGGCGCCCCTCACCGTGACCGGGATCGCCCCCGACGCCTTCATCCTCCCGGGCTCCGCGACCGTCATCGAAGGCGATGAGTTCCGCGCCAAGGGCTACACGAACATCAAGCAGATCGCCGCCAACACCCCGGGCGTCTTCGTGCGCGACGAAGACGGCTTCGGCAATTTCCCCAACATCTCGATCCGCGGCGTCGACGGCACGCGCAGCGCCAAGGTCACGCTGATGGAAGACGGCATCCTGACCGCCCCGTCGCCCTACTCCTCCCCGAACGCCTACTATGCCCCGAAGTCGGGCCGCATGTCGGGCATCGAATTCCTCAAGGGCTCGAGCCAGGTGATGTACGGCCCCCACACCACGGGCGGCGTCATCAACTTCCTGTCCACCCCGATCCCGACCGGCGACCAGCGCTTCTTCTCGCGCCTGACCGCCGGCAGCTACGGCACCTTCTTCAACCAGTCCTGGCTCGGGGGTACGACGATGACCGAAGCCGGCAGGGTCGGCGCGCTCGTCGAACTGCACACCCAGCTCAGCGACGGCTACCGCCTGATCGACGGCGTCGGCCGCCGCAGCGGTTTCACCCTCACCGAGCCGATGGTCAAGCTGTCTTGGGAACCGAAGGGGGCGCTCCGCCAGCGCTTCGAGCTCAAGGTCGGCCAGACCGACTTCGAAGCCGACGAATCTTACGCCGGGCTCAGCGAAGCCGACCTGCGCGCGAATCCCGACCGCCGCTACGGTTCGAGCCGCTTCGACCACCACGTGGCCGAACAGTGGCGCACCTACGTGAAGTGGATCGCTGAACCCGACAAGTCCCTGCGCCTCGAGAGCTCGCTCTACTACAACCAGTTCGACCGGACCTGGGACAAGCTTGACGGCCTGACGACCACCACGGGGGCCACGCTCCGCACCAACGTCGCCGAGGCCCTCGCGCACGCCCCTTCCCTCGCGATCCTGCGCGGCGACCTCGTCGCCGGCAACGACGGCGCCTTCTACACCAACGCCGCCGTGCGCAACCACGAGGCCTACGGCTGGCAAGGCTCGGTGCGCAAGCAGTTCGAGAGCGGCGAAGTTCGCCACGAGCTCGTCACCGGCCTGCGCGTCCACCGCGACACCGCCGGCGGCACGAACCAGCGCACGACCTATGCCGTCGACGACGGCGCGATCGGCGCGGGCACCAAGGCCGCGGTCAGTTCGGCCGGCTTCCAGGAGACCCTCGCGACGGCGTTCTTCGTCGAAGACGCGATCAAGTTCGGCGCGCTGACCTTGCGCCCGGGCGTGCGTTACGAATACCTCGACATGGCCAATACCACGTCCGGCGGCGCCCATACGCCCGTCGACAGCGAGATGGCCATGGGCGGACTCGGCTTCACCTACGAACTCGACGCGCAGAACACCGTCTTCGGCGGCGTCTACCGCGGCGGTTCGGCGGCCAATCCTTCCGGCTACGCCGCGGGCACGCGCTCCGAAGAAAGCCTCGGCAAGGAGCTCGGCCTGCGTCATCGCGACCGCGCGACCAGCTGGGTGCTCACCGCCTTCCACACCGATTTCCGCGACCTCATCGCGCCCGTGGTCGGCGTGGCCGGCGGCGGCCTGCTGCCCGTCACCAACGGCGGCGGCGCGACCTCTTACGGCCTCGAAGCCCTCGTGCGGCACGACCTCGCCGGCGCGACCGGCCGCGGCTACGCGCTCCCGGCCTACGCGGGCCTGACCTGGACGCACGCGCGCTTCACCGACATCGAAGGCAGCCGCCTCGGCAATTCGGCCGGCCTCTTCGCCGGGGCGAGCAACGGCAACGAGATCCCTTACATCCCGGAGTGGAAACTCTCGGCCGGCCTCGGCTTCGAGACCGGACCGTGGGGCGGCTCGCTCGACCTCAGCTACTACTCCGCGACCTGGGGCACGGGCTACAACGCCGGCCCGCGGCTCGTCGACGGCTCCGGCGCGCCGGCCAATCCGTCCACGCTCGACGGCAAGGTCGACGGCCTGCTCACCGTGGACCTCAACCTCCGCTATCAGCTGACGCCTTCCTTCAAACTCGTCGGAGGCGTGCAGAACCTGCTCGATAAGCGCGCCATCATCAGCCGCGCCCCCCTCGGCGCGCGCGCCAACGCCCCGCGCACCGTCTTCTGCGGCGGCGAACTGGCCTTCTGACCCACGGACACGGCTTGCCACGGCCGAGCGACCCACGCATCGTCTTTCCTCCCGAGCATGCGTTCCGCGCCCGTCAAGCCTGACTCCGACCGCCTGCTCGACTTCGTCGTCATGGCGCTCGCGGTCGTGGCCCTGGGCGTGTCGGCCAGCGGCCTGACGCAGGCACCCCCGCGGCTCGAGCCCGCGACGCTTCCGCCCGCCAAGCCCAGGCCGGCGCTGGTGAAGCTCGACCCGACGAAGCTGCGCACCGCCCCCTCCGCGAACGCGGACAGCGCCGCGGTCGCCCCGGACGCCGCGCTGGCGCCCGCGCCCCTCGCGCCGATCACCTCGCTCCC
>JBJTAX010000177.1:0-6032 GCA_046091055.1 Verrucomicrobiota bacterium
AGTTCACGGTGTCCTCGGGACGGCCGGTGAAGTTCTTGCGGAGCTCAGGGTCCTGGGTGGCGACGCCGACCGGGCAGGTGTTGAGGTGGCACACGCGCATCATGATGCAACCCAGCGTCACGAGCGGGGCGGTGGCGAATCCGAAGTCCTCTGCGCCGCGCAGGGCGGCGACGACGACGTCACGGCCGGTCTTGAGCTGACCGTCCGTCTCGACGACGATGCGGGAGCGCAGGCGGTTGAGGACGAGGGTCTGGTGGGTCTCGGCGAGGCCGAGCTCCCAGGGCAGGCCGGCGTGCTTGATGGAGGTCTGGGGAGAGGCGCCCGTGCCGCCGTCGAAGCCCGAGATGAGCACCACGTCGGCGTGGGCCTTGGCGACGCCGGCGGCGATGGTGCCGACGCCCACTTCGGAGACCAGCTTGACGCTGACGCGGGCCTCGCGGTTGGCGTTCTTGAGGTCGTGGATGAGCTCCGCCAGGTCCTCGATCGAGTAGATGTCGTGGTGCGGGGGAGGGGAGATGAGCCCGACGCCCGTGGTGGAGTGGCGCACCTTGGCGATCCAAGGATAGACCTTGCCGCCGGGGAGCTGGCCGCCTTCGCCGGGCTTCGCGCCCTGGGCCATCTTGATCTGGAGCTCCTTGGCGTTGGTCAGGTAGCGGCTGGTGACGCCGAAGCGGCCGGAAGCGACCTGCTTGATGGCGGAGTTCTTGGAGTCGCCCTGTTCGTTGGTCCAGGTGAAGCGCGCCGGGTCTTCGCCGCCTTCGCCGGTGTTGGACTTGCCGCCGATGCGGTTCATGGCGATCGCGAGGGCCTCGTGGGCCTCGGAGGAGATCGAGCCATAGCTCATCGCGCCCGTCTTGAAGCGCTTGAGGATGTTCTCGGCGGATTCGACCTCGTTGATGTCGACCGGGGTGCGGGCCTTGAACTGGAGCAGGCCGCGCAGCGTGAAGATCTGCTGCATCTGGTTGTTCACCAGGCCGGAGTACACCTTGAAGGTGTCGTAGTTGTTCGTGCGGACGGCCTTCTGCAGCGAGTGGATGACCTGCGGGCTGAAGAGGTGGCCTTCGCCTTCGTTGCGCCACTGGTAGTCGCCGCCGACCTCGAGGGTGGCGGGGGTGTCGACGCGTTCAGGGAAGGCGCGGCGGTGGCGGGCGAGGGTCTCGTCGGCGATCGCGGCGACGTCGGCGCCTTCGATGCGGGTCGCCGTGCCGGTGAAGTACTTGTCGACGACCTTCTGCTGGAGGCCGACGCACTCGAAGATCTGGGCGCCGAGGTAGCTCTGGATGGTCGAGATGCCGATCTTGGAGGCGACCTTGACGATGCCCTTGGTGGCGGCCTTCACGTAGTTCTTGCAGGCGGTGTAGTGGTCGACGCCGACCAGCAGGCCCTGCTTGATCATGTCGTCGAGGGTCTCGAACGCCAGGTAGGGGTTGATGCCCGCGCAACCGTAGCCGATGAGCGTGCAGAAGTGGTGCACTTCGCGCGGTTCGCCGGACTCGAGGATGAGGCCGACCTTGGTGCGCTTGCCTTCGCGGATCAGGTAGTGGTGCAGGCCGGAGACGGCGAGCAGGGGCGGGATGGCGGCGTTGTTACGGTCGACGCCGCGGTCGCTCAGGATGATGAGGTTGATGCCGGCGTCGATGTGCAGGCCGGCCTGGCGGCAGACCTCGTCCATCGCCTGCTCGAGGCCCTTGGCGCCGGACTTGGCGTCGAAGAGGGTCGGGATGGTGACGGACTTGAACTGGCCGTGGGCGACGTGGCGGAGCTTGGCGAGCTCCTCGTTGGTGAGGATCGGCGACTGGAGTTCGATCAGGTGGCAGCTGCCGGGGTTCGGGTCGAGCAGGTTGCGCTCGGGTCCGATGGTGGTGACGGACGAGGTGACGATCTCCTCGCGGATGCAGTCGATCGGCGGGTTGGTGACCTGCGCGAAGAGCTGCTTGAAGTAGTCGTAGAGGAGCTTCGACTTGTTGGACAGCACCGCGAGCGGGATGTCCGTGCCCATCGAGCCGGTGGCTTCGACGCCGTCCTTGGCCATCGGGACGAGCAGCTTGCGCTGGTCTTCGAAGGTGTAGCCGAAGGCGAGCTGGCGCTGGACGGTGTTGCTGTGGGTCGGGGCGGGCTCGGCGGGGGCGTCGGCGATGTCGGCGAGCTTGATGAGGTTCTTGTCGAGCCACTCGCGGTAGGGCTTCTGGGAGGCGATCTTCTGCTTGATCTCCTCGTCGGCGACGATGCGGCCTTCTTCCATGTTCACGAGGAACATGCGGCCTGGCTGCAGGCGGCCCTTGGCGGCCACGTTGGCGGGGTCGACGGGCAGGACGCCGGCTTCGGAGCCCATGATGACGTAGTCATCCTTGGTCACGTAGTAGCGGGAGGGGCGGAGGCCGTTGCGGTCCAGGGTGGCGCCGATCATCGTGCCGTCGGTGAAGACGACGGAGGCGGGGCCGTCCCAGGGCTCCATGAGGCAGGAGTTGTATTCGTAGAAGGCCCTCTTCTCGGGGCTCATGGACTCGTGGCCGTTCCACGGTTCCGGGATCATCATCATCATGGCCTCGGGCAGGGAGCGGCCGCCCATGACGACGAGCTCGAGGACGTTGTCGAACTTGGCGGAGTCGGAACCGTTGGGGTTCACGATCGGGAGGATCTTCGGGAGCTCCTTGCCGAACAGCGGGCTGGCCAGCAGGGGCTCGCGGGCCTTCATCCAGTTGACGTTGCCGTTGAGGGTGTTGATCTCGCCGTTGTGCGCGATGTAGTGGTACGGGTGCGCGCGTTCCCAGCTCGGGAAGGTGTTGGTCGAGAAGCGGGAGTGGACGAGCGCGAGGGCGGTGTCCATCGACTTGTCGGCGAGGTCGGTGAAGTACTTGCCGACCTGTTCGGGCATGAGCATGCCCTTGTAGATGATGGTGCGGCAGGAGAGGGAGCTGGCGTAGTAGAACTCGTCCTTGCCGGAGCCGCGGATCTGGTGGTGGGCCTGCTTGCTCAGGATGAAGAGCTTGCGCTCGAAGTCCTGGTCGGTGGCGCACTCGGCCGGGCGGCCGAGGAAGGCCTGGCGGACGACGGGCTCGCTGGCGACCGCGGTCTTGCCGAGGGAGGAGTTGTCGACGGGGACGGTGCGCCAGCCGAGGACGGAGAGGCCGAGGGACTTGGCAAGGTCGGTGAAGGTGGCCTCAGTCGCGGCGCGGAGCTTGGCGTCGGGGGAGACGTAGAGCATGCCCACGCCGTAATGGCCGGGCTTCGGGAGGTTGGCCGGGCCGTGCTTGGCGAAGAAGCCGTGCGGGAGCTGGAGCAGGATGCCCGCGCCGTCGCCGGTGTTGACCTCGCAGCCGCAGGCGCCGCGGTGATCCAGGTTCACCAGGATGGTGAGGGCCTGCTGGATGATATCGTGCGAACGCTTGCCCTTCATCTGGCAAACGAAGCCGACACCGCAGGCGTCGTGCTCAAACTGGGGGTCGTAAAGACCCTGTTTTTCGGGAAGTCCGGGATTCTTCATTTCTGGTGTGGGCAAAAGTGGTCGGATGGGCTGGCGGCGAAGCCGCCGGATGCCTTGGCGGTGACCGCAAGACGCATAAATCTAGTGGGCAATAATCCCCCACTGTCAAAGGCAACTTGTGGATTGGTCCGAGGGGGGCGGAGCCGGGTTTTCGTGCCAACTTCCCGGGCTGCTGAACGCTCGCCTGCTTTTGGTTATTTTTGTTAGTAAAAAGCCCAAAGTGCGACACGGCGCCGACCGCATCTGACGCCTACCGCCAAGGGCCGCCCGCCTGCGTCTCCCTTGACTTTGCCGCCTGTCCGCCCGACACCCCAAGCCATGAAAGCCGACAACGACCTCTACCGACAGTTGCGCGCGTTGCCGGCCGCCCAACTCTGGACCGTCGAGGTCCCGAAGTTCGACCAGCTCGGCCCGAAGGAGCGTAACCAGCAGGTCGCCCTGGTCCGGGCGGTGGGCGTGGTCTTCTCGACCTCCCGTAACCCGGAGATGAAGGCCGCCGTGAAGGCCTGGATGGTCGGCCTCCTGCAGGATCCTTCCGAGAAGATCAGCCGCTACGCCACCTCCGCCATCCCCAAGCTCGGGGGCGACGAGGAGTCGGAGCGCAAGCTGATCGACATCCTGAAGACCACCGACGTCGCCCGGGAGAAGAAGAAGGTCGCCTCGGCCCTCGAGAAGATCGGCGGCGCGGCGACCCTCAAGGCGGTCGCCGGTTGCGGCGAGAAGCTCGTCGACGAACAGAAGGTCCGCGCGAGCGTGGCCCGTCAGGAAGGCCCCAGCAATGTCCGCCAGGACGCCGTCGTGCCGAAGCACCCCGGCCTGCGCCTGCATCTGCGCTGCCGCAAGGGTCTCGAATCCATCGTGGCCGATGAGGTGCGCGAACACGAAGGCCGCGGCGGCAAGTTCCGCGTGGTCGAGGTCCGCGGCTGCTTCGTGTCGGTCGAGCCGAAGGCGCCTTTCACACTCGGCGAACTCTACCAGCTGCGTTGCTTCGACACCGCGGCCTTCTTCCTGGCCTTCATCCGCCAGCCGGGTTCGCCCGAGGCGCTCGACGTCCTCGCGAAGGCCATCGCCTCGCCGGTCGCCGAGAAGCTGATGACCGCCCTCACGCAGGGCGCCGCCCGCTATCGCCTAAGTATGGTGGCCGAGGGCAATCACGACGACGCCGTCGCCAAGGTCACCAAGAAGGCCTTCGCGCTGAACCCGCGCGTGCTCAACGACGCCCGCGAGGCCCCGTGGTCCGTCGACGTCCACTTCGACGAGCGCAGCGCCCTCGTGGAGCTGCGTCCGCGCATTTCGCCCAACCCGCGTCTCTATTATCGCACCGATGCCGTCAACGCGGCCTCGCACCCGCCGCTCGCGGCCTGCCTGGTGCGGGTCGCCGGACGTCAGGACAAAGAGCTCGTCTGGGATCCGTTCTGCGGTTCCGGTTTGGAACTCATCGAGTCGGCCTTGGCCGGCGGGGTGGGGCAGGTGGTCGGCACTGACATCGATCCGGCCGCAATCGCCATCGCCGAGGCCAACTTCAAGGCCGCCAAGCTTACCGGCACCAAGGCCGCTTTCCACGCCTGCGATTTCCGGGACATCATCCGCATCCCCGAGCTCGACCGCGGCAAGGTCTCGCTCGTCATCTCGAATCCGCCCCTCGGTCGTCGCGTGCGCGTCCCGAACATGCACGGCCTCTTCGCCGACCTCTTCAAGATCGCGTCGGAGGTCCTCCGTCCGAACGGCCGCCTCGTCTTCGTGAACCCGTTGCGTCTCTCGTCCGTCGACCCGACCCTGCGTCTGGAATCCAGCCGCACCGTCGACCTCGGTGGCTACGACTGCCGCCTCGAGGTCTACCGCAAGCGCTGAGCCGCCATGAGGACGACCCTGAGCGCCAGCCTGTTCGTCCTCGTCGCGCTGCTCGTCGGTTGCGCCGAACCTAAGCTGGAATTCGTCCAAGCGGAAACGCATCTGGCCAAGCTCCGCGACGCTGGACTCGTGCCTAAGGCGCGGGGCGAAGTCGAGGTCGCATCAGTCCGTCGGATCCAGCCGCGACCTACGCGTTGGGTTAGGACGGGCCGTCCGTTCTGGTGGGCCGAGCTGCGTGGTGGCGACGGGGCGGCAGGGCATTTGGCTTGGACGGATGACGGCCGGCTCATTGACTTTAGGGTGGAGGGGCTGAGCGCGGTCATCTCGCCGCAGGCGTTCGCCCTGGCAGGCGTGCCGCCGATCCAGCAGTTTCCGCTGAATGCACCCGACGGTTCGTCCGTGGCCTCGGGGTGCGTGCCGACGGCGGGCGCCAGCCTCATCGCCTTCTGGTCGGCCCGGCCCGGTACCGCGGCCTGGGGCGGGGCAGGGGAGCAGGATTTGGTCCTTCGCCTGCGTGCGCGGATGCGCATGGGCATCATCCCGGATCTCGAAGGTTACACGGACGGCAAGATGTCCCTCGCGGGCGCCTCTCCGGATGAGCTTGCCGAAGCCCTGCAGGCGGATGCGGATGAGCGGGGCGTCGACGTCGACGTCGCACTCTCGGGCTATGACCGCCGTCTCCTTGGCGCCGAGCTTT
>JBJTAX010000178.1:0-2863 GCA_046091055.1 Verrucomicrobiota bacterium
CCGCAGGGTTCCATCCAGGGCGAGATGCGCGTGACCGAACAGGGCGAGAGCATCACGCAGAAATACGCCAACCACATCACCGCGGTGAACAACCTCGAGCTGCTGACCGCCGGCGTGACGCAGAACACCTTCCTGCACGACTTCGCCGTCCGCAGCGAAGCCGCCCAGGCTAAGGTCATGGACCGTCTCGCCGAGTTCTCGCGCGAGGCCTACCAGGACCTCATCCGCACGCCTCGCTTCATCGAGTTCTTCCGTCAGGCGACCCCCATCGACGTCATCGAGGCCAGCCGCATCGGCTCCCGTCCTTCCCGTCGTACCGGCGCCGCTTCCCTCGAGGATCTGCGCGCCATCCCGTGGGTCTTCGCCTGGAGCCAGGCCCGCTTCTATCTCTCCGGCTGGTATGGCGTAGGCTCCGCGCTGGCCCGTCTCAAGGAAGAAGACCCTAAGGGCTTCGAGGTCATCCGTAAGAACTACGACGACTGGCCGCCCCTGCGTTACATGCTCAAGAACGCCTCCACCAGCGTCCTGGCGTCCAACCGCAGCATGATGAAGCTCTACGGCGGACTCGTGACCGAAAAGAAGCTGCGCAGCCTCTTCCTCAACCGCATTCTCGCGGAGCATAACCTCGCCCGCAAGATGCTCGACGAACTCTCCGGCTCGAAACTGAGCGAAGGCCGTCCGCGTCTGCGCAAGGTCATCGCCCTCCGCGAATCCGCGATCGACCTCCTGCATGAACAGCAGGTCGCGTTGCTGAAGGATTGGCGCAAGAAGGTCGCCGACGGCGATCGTAAGGAGGCCGATGCGCTGCTGCCGCAGATGCTGCTTTCGCTCAACGCCATCGCCGCCGGCCTCCAGGCCACCGGCTGAGGACGTTCAACGTTTCGGCAGGTCGGGGGTGGGCGAGATGCTGCCGCGCAGCATCCGCCCGATCTGACCCGAGAGCCAGAGATAGTGGTCTGTCGGTACGTCGCTGAGGTCCACGAAATTGCCGACCGGACGCGGCCCGCCGCACTTCATGACCGCGGTGCCTTCGTCGATCTCGTCGAACATCGCCACGTAGACGCTCTTCGCGCCGGCTTCGCGGGCGGCGACGGCTTGCGACCACAGGAAGCGGCCGCCGAGACGCGGAATCGCGTTCTTCGGAGCCCGTTGGCCCCGGAGGGCGGATAGATTGCTCCAGCTGAAGCCAGGGAAGATCACCGGCAGGTAGGTCTTCTGCTTGGCGCGGCACCAGGCGATGTCGTCAGCCCAGACGTCCTTGGCCAGCGCGGCGGCGCCCTTCGGGTTCTCGGAACGGCCGACCGCCCATGGGCTGATGACGTCGGCCGAGCGGATGACGTCATGCAAGGCCGGGTCGGGGATGCTGTCGTTCTTTTGCTCCCGCCAGAAGGTCGGAATCCCGATCATGACGGCGGCGCCGGTCGATCTGATGTCGGCGAGCAGGGCGGTCCATTCCTTGAGCGCCGGCGGGCGGTCCTTGAAACCCAGCCCCCAGAGGGCCACCAAGGGTTTGCCTTGATGGAATTGGGCGCAGGGCTGCTTGGTCTGGCCGGCGGCGACGAGCCGACGCCAGTCCTCGGAGACCGTCCGGAACTTCTCGGGCGGCAGCCCGCTGAGGTCATACATCACGGTCAAGGCGCGACCTTCGGCGTTGGCGGCGGCGGTGCAGTGGCGCAGGACCATCTCCATGGAGTCCGCGCCCCGGCTTTTGCCCAGGCCGACCGCGAAGCGTTGCAGCATCGCGCCGTCGATCCCGTAGTCCTTCATCCAGCGGAAGTGACGACGGACCGTCCCGGGATGGACGCTGCTGAAAAGGTCGGCCGTCCGGCCGTCGGAGAATCTGAACGGCGAAGGGTATCTCTCTTCCGGGGGGAATTCGGACAGGTCAGGCCAGAGGTCGAAGGAATAATCCCTGTCCGTGAAGAGTTTGCCCCGTCCGAAGTGCACCCAGCCGAGGCCGCTGGCGTCGCCTTCGGCGCGGAACCAGCCTTGGTAGCCTGTGACGACCTTGCCGGAAAGGCTCGGGTGGGTGACCCCATCGGCCGGGGCGAAGGCCGTCCAGGCCCAGCAAAACGTGGCTAGAAGGCGCCCCATGGGACCGGCTCAGACGTGCTTCCAGAAGTCCATCAGGAAGCGCGTGGCCAGCTGGGCGAGGAAGACGATGTTCCAGAAGATCAGCTGGAGCCCGAGGGAGGGGCCGAAGCCCATGCTCAGGACCTGGGCGGAGGCGCTGGTGACCAGCAGGACCACCGTGGCGGTGCAGAGCGAGATGACCAGGATCTCGACGGACTTCGGGACGATGCCTGCGAGGCTTGTGTCGGCCATGCAGATGGCCGCGAAGGTCAGGGCGACCGAGAGGATGCCCGTGAGCCCGATGCCGAAGAGCGTGCCGTCCTTGCCGAAGAAATGGCGGGCGGCCAGCCGGCCGAGGAAGGGCAGATAGATGAGCACCATCGCGAGGGCGACCCAGAAGCCCATCGAGCCGTAATCCTGGCCGAGGATCTTCTCGGCGTAGTTCTCGGCCGCGTGCTTGATCACGGCTTCTTGGATCGGGTTGGGCAGGGCGGCGAGCACGGCGTCAATCTAGCCGCCCAAGGTCTTTTGTCCACGCCTAAGGCGGCGCTCAGCGGGTCCACTCCTCGCGGGCCGACGCCCAGAGGTCGTAGTTGAGGGGACGCTTGCCGGTCGGGACCAGGCGGTAGTGTCCGCCCGCGGCCTTGATGATCGCGAGGCCCGCGGCGACGTCCCAGAGGTTCGTGCCGGATTCGTAATACGTATCGGCGACGCCTTCGCCGACGTAGGCGAGCGCGAGCGCGGCGGAGCCGATCATGCGGATCTTCTTGTAGCGGCCGACCTGCTGGAC
>JBJTAX010000179.1:0-2683 GCA_046091055.1 Verrucomicrobiota bacterium
GCGCCCACGTCCACCGGGATCGACCACAAGAAGCTCATCATGTGGCTGTTCCTGGCCTCGGACTGCATGTTCTTCGGGACGCTCATCTCGACGCACCTGCTCTACCGCAAGCTCTTCCCCGCCGGCTTCACCGACGCCGAAGGCCACCAGCGGTTCATCCAGAACCTGTTCAACCTCGAGCTGACCTCGTTCTCGACCTTCATCCTGCTGATGTCCTCGTTCCTGATGGCGCTCGCCGTCTCGGCGATGCACAAGGGACAGCTGAAGTCCTTCCGCCGCAACGTGCTCGGCGTGATCTTCTTCGGCCTGATCTTCCTGGGCTGCCAGGTCTACGAGTTCACGCACTTCTACCATCAGGGCCTCACCATCCAGAACAGCGTCCTTGGCTCGACCTTCTACGTGCTCACCGGCACGCACGGCACGCACGTCGCCATCGGCGTGCTCTGGCTGATCCTGATGTACTTCTACAGCTTCACCGGCAAGCTCGGCGGCCACATGGGCGCCCACGACGTCGAGGTGGCCGGCCTCTACTGGCACTTCGTCGACATCGTCTGGATCATCATCTTCACGGCCGTCTACCTGGTCGAATACCTGGGGACCAACGGCATCTGGGGCTCCGGACTCCCCGTCGTCGCGAAGTAAGCCGCCTTTCCCCGCCATGTCCTCTTCCCACGAAGCCGCCCCCAGCCCCGCCTTCCTCGCCGAGGAGGTCCGCCGTTACCACCATTTCATCGTGCTGGCCCTCTGGCTGGCCGTCGTCACCGGCGCCGAGATCGTCCTGATCTTCCTCCCGCTCCCGACGGCGGTCGTCTTCACGGTCCTGGCCCTGATGTCCGCCGGCAAGTTCTTCGCGGTCATCCTGTGGTTCATGCACCTGATCTACGACAAGCGCCTGCTTTTCTGGTGCTTCTTCGCCGGCCTGGCCCTCGCGTTCGCGACCTACGCCGCGATGATCGCGCTGTTCAGCGCCGACCGCATCGACACGCGCTGGTTCAGCTGAGCCCGCGCGCCCCGCGTCCGCCGAAGGCCTCCGCCTCCGCGGAGGCCTTTTTCGTGCCGACGCTTGCGGGTCCGCCCGCCCGCGCTTCATATCACCCGAGATGAACATCCCCCTGCACTGGCACACGGAGCCGCTCCTGCTGCTCCTGGTCGTCGGCGCGTCCTGGGCCCACGCGCTGGCGTGCGGCCCGTTCCGCGCGCGCTTCCTGCCGGGCCGGGCGACCTACCCCGTCGGCCCCGCCGTCCGCTTCCACCTCGGCGTGCTCGTGGGCTACGTCGCCGTCGGCTCGCCGCTCGACCAGCTCGGCGAGTCGTTCCTCTTCTCGGCGCACATGCTGCAGCACATGCTGCTCATCTATGTCTCCGCCCCGCTGATCGTCACCGGACTCCCGCCCGAGCTCGTCGACGGCTTCCTGAAGGACCGGCCCCGGCTCACCCGTGCGCTGGCCTTCCTGACCCATCCGGTCGCCGGCGGGCTGATCTTCACGTTGTGTTTCTCGATGTGGCACTTCCCGGAGCTCTACGAAGCCGCCCTGCGCAGCCGGCCGCTCCACGTGCTCGAACACTGGTCGATGTTCCTGCCGGCGATCCTCATGGTGTGGCCGCTCTTCTCGCCCTCGCAGCGGCTGCCGCGCATCGGCTACGGGATGGCGATCTTCTATTCTTTCGGCCTGATGATCGCGGACCTCCCGCTCTGGGCGGTGCTCATCTTCGGCGACCACCCGATCTACGAGACCTACCGGCTGGCGCCGCGCGTGAGCGAGCTCAGCGCCGCCGCCGACATGATCCTCGGCGCGGTCGTGATGAAGGGCTTCAACGAGATCTTCGCCCTGGGCTGCATGGGCTACGCGTTCTTCGCCTGGTACCAGCGCGACAAGTGACCGGACTCAGTGCCGCGCGGCGCGGCGCAGGAGGAACCAGCCGAGCGCGAGCACGGCCACGTTCGGGGCCCAGACCAGGAGGTCCGGCCGGAACGCGGGATCCTGCACGTAGGCGGCCATCGAGCCCAGGAGGTAGTAGCTCAGCGCGATGGCGAGGGCCAGCGCGGCGTTGACGAACGTCTCGGCTCGCCCCACGCGCACGGCGAGGGGCACGGCGAGGAAGGCCAGCGTGAACACCGAGGCGGCGCTCGCGAGGTGGGCCATGAGCTGCGTCATCGCGGCCATGCGGCCGCCCGCCAGCTCGCGGGGCCCCGCGCCCGGGGGCACCTCCCCGCCTTGGTCGGCGGCGGCGAGCAGCGCGGAGGGCGTCAGCCAGCGGAGCTTGCGCCGGAAGTTGTCGCCGTCCTTGAAGACGCCGGACGCCGGGAACTCGAGCGTCGACGTCTCCGCCGTCGCGAAGGCGGAAGGCTGGGCGAAGGCCTCGTCGCCGGCCTGGCGCGATTCGAGGCGGGCGTCGGTCAGCGTCACGCGCAGGACGCCCTCGCCGGCGGCGTCCGTCGCCCGCACGAGCCGGGCTTCGCGGGCGTGGACGGATTGCAGGAGGCGGCCGCGTTCGTCGGAGCGCCACAGCCAGAAATCGCGGAGCACCTCCCCGTCGCGCGCGGCCGCGCGGATCACCATCCCCGGGAACTGGCGGTTGAGGACGCCGGGGACGATCACGGACGCGGGGTTGTCCTTGGCCGAGCCCACGAGCAGCCGGCGGTATTCGGTGTTGGCCGCCGGCGCGACCTCGAGGTTGAGCC
>JBJTAX010000180.1:0-4584 GCA_046091055.1 Verrucomicrobiota bacterium
ACTCTAAGCAACAATGCCCCGGGGGGCGGTGAATAATTCGACCCGCCCCCCGGGGCGTTGTTGCTTAGAGTTCCGCGTGGAGTTCCGCGAAGCCGCCGACCACCCGCGGGCCCAGGCCTTCGAGCCGGGCGCGATGCTGATGGCCATGGGCGGCCAGGACGCAGTCCGCGCCCATGGCCGCGGCGGCTTCGGCGTCGTGGGACGTGTCGCCGACGTAGAGCACTTCGGCGGGCGCCACGCCCAGGTCGGCCAGGTGGCGGCGGGCGCGGTCCTCCTTGCTGCCGGCATGGATGTCGTGTCCGCCGCAGGCCTTGCGGAAGCGGCGGTCGAGCCCGTAGTGCGCCAGCGTCGTCGAGAGCAGCCCGCGTTCGTAGGCCGAAAGCACCGAATGCGTCATCCCGGCGGCGCTGAGCCCGTCGAGCAGCGTCTCGGCATGGTCATGCAGCCGGCATTCCGTCTTGCGGGCCTCGTAGGCCGCCATGAAGCGGACGGACATCGCGCGGACCGACGCCTCGTCCGGCGTGAAGCCGATGGCCTGGTAGACCTTGATCACGGGGAACTGGAAGATCTCGCGGTAGCGCACGGGATCGACGGGCGGGTGGCCGTCCTCGGCCAGCAGCCGGTTGAGCGACGCGCAGCACAGCCAGGTGTCGTCGAGCAAGGTGCCGTTCCAGTCCCACACCACGTGCCGATCCTCGCGGAGGGGCCTACGCAGGGGCGGGCACGAGGCCGAAGGCCTCGACGTCGACGCCGGCGGAGCAGTGGGCGTGGTCGGGGGGGCGGCCCGCGATCGGGAAGCCGTCCCATTCCACGGGTTGCTCGCTCCATGCCGTCAGCTGCGCGAGGCTCAGCTGATAGGGCGCGTGGTGGACCTGGCCGCGCAGCAGCCGGCCGCCGCGGACGGAGAAGAAATTGTAGCGCTCGGCGAGGTGAAACAGGCGCGTGCCCGGCTCGGCGGGCGCCGGCGGGGTGATCGCCTTCCAGGCGTAGCGGGCGGCGTGCGCGAAGCCTTCGCGCTGGCAGTCCATCGTCCAGCGGTCGCCGAAGGCCCGGTGGGTCACCGCGGCGTGGCGATAGGGGAGGCCGAAGAACGTCCGCGCGATGCGCACGGCCGGCCCGCGGTCGCAGTCAAGCGAAAGGAACCACACGCCCGGCTCGCCGGACGCGTCGCGCACGTAGACGCGCACGTTGAGTTCGTTGAAGTGGGAGAGCCAAGGGACCGCGGGGAGGCCGGCGGGGCGCAGGTCGCGCATCCGGAAGCCCACCACGCCGAGGTAGGCCTCGTCGGCGAAGAGATCGGGCGTCAGGCCGGGCGGCAGGAGTTTCGCGACCTCGGCCGGATCGCACCTCCAATGCAGGAAGAAGAGCTGGTCCCAGCGCTGTCGCAGCAGCGGCCGGCGGTCGGGCCGGAGGCGGGCGGCGAGCAGGCGACGGGCGGCTTCCATCGGCTCACCATCCCGTGCCCCGCGGCCCGCGTCAAGCAGTCGGCTCACTTGCCGGGCGCGAACGGCGGCGTTCAAGCCCGCGCGGGGCTTTTCGCTTGGAGCGGAGGCCGGGCGGGCTTACCTGTGGGACATGTCCCCGGCAGCGCGCCAGCAGGAGCTCAAGGCCTTCGCCGGCCGGCTCGCCGACCTCGCCCGCGAGGTCCTGCTCCCGGCGCATGCCCGCGTCGAGACCGAGGTCGAGGTCAAGTCCGACGGTACGCCCGTGACCGTGGCGGACAAGGAAGCCGAGCGCCGCATGCGCGCGGCCATCAAGGCCGCCTATCCCGATCACGGCATCCTCGGCGAGGAGTTCGGTCCTGAGAACGTCGGCGCCGAGTTCTGCTGGGTCCTCGATCCCATCGACGGCACCAAGTCGGTCCTTTCCCGCGTCCCGCTCTACGTCACCCTGGTCGGCCTGCGACACGAAGGCGAGCCCGTGCTCGGCCTCATCGACCAGCCCGTGCTGGGCGAGCGCATCGTCGGCGACAACCGCACCTGCGAGCTCAACGGCCGGCCCGTGCGCGTCGCCGAGGCCGTCTTGAGGGACGCCGTGGTCGTCTCGACCGACCTCGACAACATCCGTCGCCTGCATCGCGACGTCCGTTGGAACCGTCTCGCCGACAGCGTCGCGCACGTGCGCACGTGGGGCGACGGCTACGGCCATCTCCTCGTCGCGGCCGGCCGGGCGCACGTCGTCGCGGACCCGGTCATGAATCCGTGGGACCTCGTCCCCGTGCTGCCCGTCCTGCGCGGCGCCGGCGCGAAGGTCACCGCCTGGGACGGCGGCGACCCCCTCAAGGCCGGCAACATCATCGCGGCCGCGCCGGGGTTGCACGCCGAGGTCATGCGGACCTTGGCCGACTGACGCGGCGATGGCCCTCCCGGCCGCCACGTCCGGAGCCAGGCCGACGCGGCGGGCGTTCCTCGGCCTGCTCGCCGCGGGCGGAGCCGGCCTCGCGGCGTCGGCCTACGCGCGCCATGCGGAGCCGGACTGGCTGGAAGTCGCCGAGGTCGCGCTCGACCCGGTGAAGTTCCCCGCGCCGACCGGCCTGCGCATCCTGCACCTCTCCGACCTGCACCTCGGTCCGCACGTGCCGTTGGCGCTGATCGAGCGCGCCGTGACGCTCGGGCTCGCGCGGCGTCCCGACCTCATCGCGCTCACCGGCGACTACGTCACCGGCCGCCTGCGGGAGACCGCGGCCTACGCGGCCGTCCTGCGCCGGCTCGCGGACGCCGCGCCCACGTTCGCCTGCCTCGGCAACCACGACGCCATCGTCGCCGCCGGCCCCGTCGGCGAGGTCGCCCGCACCGCGGCGGTGGTGCGGCTCCTGCGCGAGGCCCGCGCCGACGTCCTGGTCAACGAGACGCGCGAGGTCGCCGTGCGCGGCGGCCGGGTGCGCGTGTCCGGGCTCGGCGACCTTTGGACCGGGCAGAACCACCCCGCGCGCTGCCTCGCGCCCGTGCGCGGTCCCGGCCGCGCACCGCCGGCGCACGTGCTGCTGAACCACAACCCGGACGCGCGCGTCGCGGCCATGCCGTATCACTGGGACCTCATGCTCTGCGGGCACACCCACGGCGGCCAGCTCGGCGTGCCCGGGGTCGCCGAATGGCTGGCGCCCGTGCGCGACAAGGCGCACATCGAGGGCCTGCGCGAGCGCGCCGGCCGCGTGGTGCACATCACGCGCGGCGTGGGCAGCCTCTACGGCGTGCGGCTGTTCTGCCGGCCGCAGGTGAGCGTGCTCGTCGTCGGCTGAGGCGAGCTCAGAGCCGCACCCGCAGGGAGCGACCGTGGGCGTCGAGGCTTTCCATGCCCGCGAAGGCCGCGACCACGCCGGCCGCCTTCTTCAGCGAGGCGCGGTCGTAGCGCACCAGGCTCGTGCGGCGGAGGAAGTCGGCGACGCGCAGGCCGCTGAAGAAGCGTCCCGTGCCGCCGGTGGGGAGCGTGTGGCTCGGGCCGGCGGTGAAGTCGCCCAGCACCGTGGGCGTAAGGTCGCCGAGGAGGATGGCGCCGGCCGTGGTGATGCGGGCGGACAGCTTCGCGAGCGCGCCCTTGGCGACCATCAGCTCGAGGTGCTCGGGCGCGACGAGGTTGGCCGCTTCGGCCGCGTCCTCGATCTCCGGGACCAGGATCACGCAGACCTTGGCGGCGAGCGCCTGGCGGATCTTCGCGCCGTGCGTGAGGGAGGCGGACTGCGCGCGGGCGGCGGCGAGGCACCGCTTCGCGAAGGCTTCGTCTTCCGTGACGAGATAGAGCTTCTCCTTGCCGCTGCCGTGTTCGGCCTGCGCGCAGAGGTCGGCCGCGACCCACTCCGGCTTGGCGGTGCGGTCGGCGACGATCATCACCTCGCTCGGCCCCGGGAGGAGGTCGACGCCGACGAGGCCGAAGACCTGGCGCTTGGCCTCGGTCACGAACGCGTTGCCCGGGCCGAAGATCTTGTCGACCGGCGCGATCGTGCGGGTGCCGAGGGCCATCGCCGCGATCGCCTGGGCGCCGCCGACCGCGTAGACTTCGCGGACGCCGCAGAGGTGGAGCGCGGCGAGGATGTCAGGGTTGATCTTGCCGTCCGGTCCGGGCGGCGTGCAGGCGCAGACCTCGGGCACGCCCGCGACTTTCGCCGGCAGCGCGGTCATCAGGACCGTGGAGACGAGCGGTACCTGGCCGCCGGGGACGTAGAGGCCGCAACGGCGGATCGCATGGTGGCGTTCGCCCACCATGGCGCCGTGCGGGTTCTTCGCCGTCCAGCCGCCGGGGAGCGTGCGGGAGTGGAACGGCGTGACGCACCGCTCGGCGTCGGCGAACGCGCGGCGTTTCGGCGGGTCTAGCCGGGCGGCGGCCTGGGCGAGCTCCTTGGCCGGCACGCGGAGGCGGCGGGCCGGGAGCTTCGCGCGGTCGAACTTCGCCGTGTATTCCAGGACCGCCGCGTCGCCACGGGCCTTCACGTCGGCCACGATCGCGGCGACCGCCGCGCGGACGTCCGGGGCGGCCTCGCCCGAGCCGACGAAGGCGCGGAGACGGCGGCGGAAATCCTCGGCGGTGAAGCGAAGCAGGGGCATGTGGCTCAGAAGCTTGGGAAGGCGAAGAGGGCGGGCGGGACCTCGG
>JBJTAX010000181.1:0-13444 GCA_046091055.1 Verrucomicrobiota bacterium
CGGCGAGCGGTCCTGATGACCGGGATTGCAGGTCCGGCGGAGTCGGCTGACATCAGCCCAACCCCCTGCGCTCCCTGCTGCTCGCCCTGCTCGGCCTTACCGTCGCCCTCCCCGCCCAGGACATCGTCATCTACGGCGGCACCTCCGGCGGCATCACCGCGGCCATCCAGGCGGCCCGCGAAGGCCGCACGGCCGTGCTCATCGAGCCCACGAAGTTCCTCGGCGGACTGACGACCGGCGGCCTCGGCGCCACGGACATCGGTAACAAGAAGGCCATCGGCGGCCTGTCCCGGGAATTCTACATGGGCATCGCGAAGTATTACGCCGAGGACGCGAAGTGGGTGCACCAGACCCGCGAGGCCTATTTCTCCAAGCGGCCTCACGGCAACGACGCCGTCGAAGGCACGATGTGGACCTTCGAGCCCCACGTGGCCTCCGCCGTCTACGCCCAGATGCTCAAGGCGGCCGGCGACAAGGTGACGGTCGTCTTCGGCGAGCGCCTCGACCTGAAGAAGGGCGTGGTCAAGGACGACACGCGCATCGTGAAGATCGTCATGGAGAGCGGCCGCGAGTTCACGGGCAAGATGTTCATCGACGCGACCTACGAAGGCGACCTGATGGCCAAGGCCGGCGTCAGCTACCATGTCGGCCGCGAGGCCAACGCGACCTACGGCGAGACGCTCAACGGCGTCCAGGTCGGCCACGCGCGCTCCCACCAGTTCAAGGTCCAGGTCGACCCTTACGTGAAGAAAGGCGATCCCTCGAGCGGCCTCCTGCCTGGGATCGAAAAAGAAATCCCCGGCCCTGACGGCTCCGGCGACCGCAAGGTGCAGGCCTACAACTTCCGTCTGTGCACGACGGACGTGCCCGAGAACCGCCGCGACTGGGAGAAGCCGGCGAACTATGACGTGCGCTGGTATGAGCTGGCCCTCCGCAACGTCGAGGCCGGCGAAGACCGCTTCTCCTGGGCCCCGACGCCGATGCCCAACCGCAAGACCGACACGAACAACAAGTTCGCCATCAGCACCGACTTCATCGGCCAGAACTGGGATTACGCCGACGCAGATTACGCCACCCGCTCCAAGATCTGGCAGGCCCATGAGGACTGGCAGAAGGGCCTGATGTGGACCTACGCCCATCACCCGCGCGTGCCTGAGAAGATGCGCCTCGCCTTCCAGAAGTTCGGCTTGGCGAAGGACGAGTTCCTCGATAACGGCAACTGGCCCCGCCAGCTCTACGTCCGTGAAGCCCGCCGCATGGTCTCCGACTACGTGATGTCCGAGAAGAACTGCCGCCGCACCGAGGTCATCGACGACTCCGTCGGCATGGGCGCCTACAACATGGATTCGCACCACATCCAGCGGTTCGTGACCAAGGAAGGCTTCGTCCGCAACGAAGGGGACGTCCAGGTCGGCAGCAAGCCCTACCCTGTCAGCTACCGGAGCATCCGCCCGCGCGCGTCCGAATGCACCAACCTGCTCGTGCCGGTCTGCCTGAGCGCCAGCCACATCGCCTACGGCTCGATTCGCATGGAGCCCGTCTTCATGGTCATGGGCCAGTCCGCCGCCACCGCTGCCGGCCTCGCCATCGAGCGCGGCACCACCGTCCAGGCCGTCGACTACGGCGCGCTCAAGGAACGCCTCCTCGCCGCCGGCCAGGTCCTCGACTTCACCCCCACCGCCGAGACGGGCGGCGCCCATGGCTTGGACACAGCGAAGCTTCCGGGCGTCGTGGTGGATGACACCGCCGCCGCGCTCAAGGGCTTTGACTCGATGGGCCACACCAGCCCTCGCTACGTCGGCGACGGTTATCGTCATGACGGCAACGCTGAGAAAGGCGCGATGACCGCCCGCTACGCCCCCACCCTCCCCGCCGCCGGCGCCTACCGCGTCGCGATCTCCTATAGCATGAATGGCAACCGCGCCACGAACGTACCGGTGACGATCCGTCATGCCGACGGCGAAGCCAAGGTCCTCGTGAACCAGAAGCTTAAGCCCGGCGTCGACGGCCTCTTCCATGTCGTCGGCACCTTCGAATTCGGCGCCGGTCAGGCCGGCTGGGTCGAGATCGGCAACGCCGGCACCGACGGCCACGTGGTCATCGACGCCGTGCAGTGGCTGCCGGCCAAGCGCTGAGAACCTGCCTCCTGCCAATTGACGAAAATCGGAACCTACGCGCCTGAATTACGAGTAGCAAAGCGAGGACCTACGTCGTTAAGATCGGCTCGCACCCGATGAAGCCGCTCAACTTCCTCAGCCTGCTGCTCACTTCGTTGCTTCCGCTCCTGGCGGCAGAAACGAAAAAGCCGAACATCCTGTTCATCGTCGCCGACGACCTCGGCTACGGCGAGCTCGGTTGCTATGGCGGCGACGGCATCCCGACGCCGAACATCGATCGGCTCATCGCCAAGGGCGCTCGCTTCACGGATGGCTACGTCACGGCTCCTTTCTGCGCCGCCTCCCGTGCCGCGCTGCTGACCGGCCGCTATCAGACGAGTTTCGGCTTCGAATTCAATCCCATCGGCAGCAAGAACCTGGAGCCTGGCATCGGTCTGCCCGTCGGCGTACCGACCATCGCCGATCGCCTGCGCGCCGCCGGATATCACACGGGCCTTGTCGGCAAATGGCACCTGGGCGGCACCGCCCCCTTCCACCCTCAACAGCGAGGATTCGCTGACTTCTTCGGCTTCCTCCACGAGGGCCGCTACTTCGAGCCCGCAATCGGCAAGGGCAATACGACCTGGCTGCGCCGGAAGAACCTACCTGATGGCGCCACGGGGCGCTGGACCTCGCCGGATGGCCGACTCATCCAGAGCGACCACCTGAAGTCCGACGAACCGGAATACAACAAAGACAACCCGATGATGCGCGGCGATAAGGCCATCGAGGAACCGAGCAACCTCACCGATGCGTTCACGCGCGAGGCGATGGAGTTCTTCGACCGTGCGAAGGAGAGGCCGTTCTTCCTCTATCTCGCTTACAACGCCGTCCACAGCCCGATGCAGGGAACCGATGCCCACATGGCCCGCTTCAAGGACATCCCCGACGTGCAAAGGCGGATCTTCGCCGCGATGCTGACGCACCTCGATGAATCCGTGGGCAAGCTCCTGGCCAAGCTCGACGCCAACGGCCAGACCGAGAACACGGTCATCGTCTTCCTCAGCGACAACGGAGGCCCCACGCGCGAGCTGACGTCAAGCAACCATCCCCTCCGCGGCGAAAAAGGCCAGCTGCTTGAAGGCGGCATCCGTGTGCCATATGCGGTGACCTGGCCCGGCGTGACGAAGCCGGGAACGGTCATCCAGACGCCTGTCATCGCCACCGACCTCACCGCCATGGCCCTCGCCGCCGCCGGCGTCGCGACTCCGACCAACGCTGAGGGCAAGGACCTGCGCAGCCTACTGACGAATCCTGAGGTCGGACCGCTCCACGAGACGCTTTACTGGCGAGTCGGCAAGAATGGCGCCTTGCGATCCGGGAAGTGGAAGCTCTTCAAGGGTGGCCCCCGCTGGGAACTCTACGATCTGGAAACCGACCCTTCCGAAAAGAGCGAAGTCTCCGCGAGCCACCCAGAGCTGACCAAGGCCTTGGTCGAGCGATGGGAAGCATGGAGCAAGACGCAGGCCGAACCGCTCTGGCGTTAAGCCTTTTGACAACTCGGGACGCCGGGGGTAAGCCTTAAGCCACCCCATGCGTTACGCCCTGCTCATTTCTTGGCTTTGCTTCAGCCTATGCGCCCAGGCAGCCAAGCAGCCTGACATCGTCTTCTTCCTTATCGACGACCTAGGCTTCGCGGACTGCGGCTTCAACGGCGGCAAAGAGATCAAGACGCCGAACATCGACCGGCTCGCCCAAAGCGGCGCGATCATCGAGAACCATTACGTCCAGCCCGTCTGCTCGCCGACCCGTTCCACGCTGATGACCGGTCGCTACCCGACGCATACCGGCGTCTATACGATCGTCTCACCCGGGGCCGGCTGGGGCCTGCCGCTCGCCGAACGTACGCTGGCGGACGCCCTGCGCTCGGCCGGCTACCGGACCGCGCTCACGGGCAAGTGGCACCTCGGTGAATTCGAGAAAGCCTACCAACCCAACGCGCGCGGGTTCGATCACCAGTACGGCCATTTCTTCGGGATGCTCGACTACTTCACCCACGAACGGATGAACAAGCTCGACTGGTATCGCAACGGCGCGCCGCTCAAGGAAGAGGGCTACACGACGCACCTGATCGCCAAGGAGGCCTGCAAGGTGGTGACCTCGGCCGACCAGGCGAAACCGCTCTTCCTCTACGTGCCCTTCAACGGCGTCCACAGCCCCTTCCAAGTCCCGGACAGCTATCTCAAGCCCTACGCCCATCTGAAAGGCAACCGTCAGAAGCTCGCCGGCATGCTCGCCGCGGTCGACGAGGCCGTCGGTCAGGTCGAAGCGGCGCTCCAGCAGGCCGGCCGCCTCGAGAACACCCTCATCGTCTTCTCCAGCGACAACGGCGGCCCGCCCCCGGGCGACAACACCCCGCTCCGTGACTTCAAAGGAACGATCTTCGAGGGTGGCACCCGCGCCGCGGCCTTCGCCACGTGGCCGGGCCGCATTCCGGCCGGACAGCGCATCCGCCAGCCGATGCATATGGTCGACTGGTATCCGACCCTGATCAAGCAGGCCGGCGGCTCCCTCGAACAGAAGCTGCCGGTCGACGGCCTGGACGTCTGGCCGATGCTGACTAAGCAGGCCGCTTCGCCCCATGACGCCATCCTCTCGGTGTCGACCCAAGGCCCCTCCCGCGCCGCGGTCCGCATGGGCGACTGGAAGCTGATCGTGGCTGGCGGAGCCGACGACGTCGCGCCGTCCGACAAGAAGAAAGGCAAGAAGTCCGCCGGCAAATATGAACAGGTCGCGCTCTACGACCTCTCCGCCGACCCCTCCGAAGCCAAGAACCTGGCCGAAGCCCAGCCGGAACGGGTCAAGACCATGCGCGCCCGGCTCGCCGAACTGCTTAAGGACGCCGTCCCCTCCGGCGTACGTTAAGGCATGCGCCAACTCTGCCTGCTCGCCTCCGCCCTCCTCCTGGGCGCCGCGGAACCGACGAAGCCCAACTTCGTCTTCGTGCTCATCGACGACATGGGCTGGGGCGACTTCTCCTGCTTCGGCAATACGGAGGCGAAGACCCCGAACATCGACCGGCTGGCCGCCGAAGGCCTGCGCTTCGAGCAGTTCTACGTCAACTCGCCGATCTGCTCCCCTTCCCGCTGCGCTTTCGTGACCGGCCAACACCCGCAGCGCTGGCGGATCAACTCGTTCCTTGAATCCCGCGCGGCCAACGATGGCAAAGGCAACGCCCAGTGGCTCGACCCCCGGGCGCCTTCGCTCGCGCGTACCCTGCAAGCCGGCGGTTACGCGACCGGACATTTCGGCAAATGGCATCTCGGCGGCCAGCGTGACGTCGACGACGCCCCGGCGATCCCGGCTTACGGCTATGACGCCTCGCTCACGAACTTCGAGGGCATGGGGCCGAAGCTCCTCCCGTTGACGCTGAAGCCCGGGGACAAGGAGCCGAAGAAGATCTGGGCCGACGCCGAGCGCCTCGGCGGGCCGGTGACGTGGATGGATCGTTCGAAGATCACCTCCGGCTACGTGGACGCGGCTGTGCGGTTCATCGACGTCGCGGCGGCGAAGCGTCAGCCCTTCTACGTCGACCTCTGGCCGGACGACGTCCACAGCCCCTACTTCCCGCCGCTCGAAAAGTGGTCGCCGGAAAAGCATCGGATCTACCTCGCGGTGCTCGAGGAGATGGACCGCCAGCTCGGTCGACTCTTCGAACGCGTCCGCGCCGACCCCGCGCTCCGTGACAACACGATCTTCATCGTGTGCTCGGACAACGGACCTGAACCCGGGGCCGGGTCAGCCGGGCCGTTCCGCGGCCACAAGACCCAGCTCTTCGAAGGCGGCCTCCGCTCATCGCTCATCGTCTGGGCCCCCGGCCGCATGGCGAAGGAGCGGATCGGCGGCACCGATGCAGCCTCGGTCTTCGCCGCCATGGATCTGGCACCTTCGCTGACGCGACTGGCCGGACTGCCTGCCCCCGACGGACTCGACGGCGTCGACCTGTCGGCGACCCTGCTGGGCGGAACTTCTCCCGTCCACCTGAGGCAGATCTGCTGGCGTCGCCCGCCCGACCGGAAGACATGGGCGCCCGCGCTGGCGACCCCTCAGCCCGATCTCGCGATCCGCGAGGGCGACTGGAAACTGCTCTGCGACTATGACGGCACCAAGCCGCTCCTCTTCGATCTGGCCAAGGACCGGGGCGAGACGACCGACCTTGCTGCCCGCGAACCGGCCGTCGTCGCCCGGCTCACGTCCGCGGTGCTCGCCTGGCATCGCTCTTTGCCGGCGGACAATGGCCCGGCCCTCGGTACGCAATCCGGGAAAGCCGGCGCGAAGAAGAAAAAGAAGTGAGCGCCTACTTGGCAGGCTTCGCCTGCTCGCGGGCGAGCGTGTCGAGGTGCGCGAAGTCGGGAGCAGGCATGTCCATCCGCCGAGCCAGCCAGGCATAGGCCGCCTTCAAGGAAGGCCACGTCGGCTGATGCCCGTAATGATGGTCGAAGATCGCGATGTCATCCGCCCGCCCCGCGGGCGCACGTGCTTTGCGGGCGACTTCCAGCAAAGGGCCAGCCGTCGCCTCGCCGTCGTATTGGCCCGCGATCAGGAAGAGCGAGGTAGCGTGATCGGCGAGCAGCTGCTCCTGCGAAAGCCCGTCCGCGCGCATGGCCTTCAGCTTGGCGCCGAAATACCAAGGATCGCCCCAGTTGGAGGAATCCCACGCCAGGCCGAAATCGCTCGCGACGATCGCCTTGAAACGCGGATCGAGGCAGCCGGCGTAGAAGGCCATCTTGCCGCCCAGCGAATGCCCCATCACCGCGAAACGGGCCGGGTCGACCTGCGCGTCCATCGCCAGGAGGTCGGCCGCCAAGAGCGTGTCGTGGGTGAGTTTGCCCATGCCCGTCCAGCCGGGCTCCTGCCGGGCGAGCTTGGCCGCGGCATCACGCCAGACGCCCATGCTCCCCTTGCTCGCCGCCTGCTCGGCCGGGGTGAGGAGGTTGAACGGGTAAGCCTCGACCGCGGCGACGACGTAGCCCTGACGGACGAGGTGCAGGCCGAAGAACGCCGTGTTCCGCTCCGGCCCCAGCCGTTGCTTCGTGCGCAGGTCGTAACCGCACATCCGGTCCGGATCGTAGAACGGCACCACGACGCCGGCGGTCCGTGCCTCAAGCCTCAGAGGCTTCATGAGCAGGACGCGCTGCCAGGTCTCCGCGCCGGTGCGCTGACGGAACAGCTGCGCGCAGAAATCCGGCGTCTCGAAAGATTCGACCCGCTCCACCATGCCGGCCTGGCCGATAGCCGACCGCGGGGTACCCAGCGCCCGCTGCCATTTTCCGCGCAGACCTTGCCCATCGCCCAGCCGCACCCCATCGGCGGCGGACACCCCTACGGCGATAAGACAGAAAATAAGGGCGAAGCGGGGCACGATATCGCCAAATTAGCCGCCTGTAATGGACCCGCAACCGCCAAACCCTACCTGCTAATTGCTCGCAACCCCGGGCGGTCTAAATTGTCTTATCTTTATCCGGACGCTCCCCGCCCGAAGACCCCTCAGCCCCAGGTCCCGCCTTTTCTTCGCCCTCCAGCTTCTGGCGTCCGCCGCCGCCGCGGCCTCGGCCGTCGACTTCAACCGCGAAGTCCGGCCCATCCTGGCACAGCAATCCTTCGCCTGCCACGGCATGGACGAACATTCGCGCAAAGGAAAACTCCGCCTCGACCTCGCTGAATCCGCCTACGGCAAAGGCAAGTCCGGCGAAGTCGCCATCGTCCCGGGTCAGCCTGACAAGAGCGAGGTCACCCATCGCATCTTCTCCGACGATCCTGACGACATCATGCCGCCGCCGGAAGCGAAGAAGCCGATGTCCGCCAAAGACAAGGCGACCCTGCGCGCCTGGATCGCCGAAGGCGGCGCCTATCAGCCTCACTGGGCCTTCTCCGCCCCTAAGCAGGCGCCCGTGCCGCAGGCCGGCGTCCACCCCATCGATGCCTTCGTCCGTGCCCGACTCGCCCATGCCGGTCTGAAGCCTTCGCCCGAAGCCGATCGCTATGCCCTCGTGCGCCGCGTGACGCTGGACCTCACCGGCGTGCCGCCCACGCCCGAAGAGGCGGACGCCTTCCTCCAAGATCAGTCAACCGACGCCTACGAGAAACTCGTCGATCGCCTGCTCGCCTCGCCGCGCTACGGCGAACGCTGGGCCCGCCGCTGGCTCGACCTCGCCCGCTACGCCGACACCAACGGCTTCGAGAAGGACCGGCCGCGGACGATCTGGCCCTATCGCGATTGGGTCGTGAAAGCCCTCACCCCCGACCTGCCCGACGACCAGTTCGGCATCAAGCAGCTCGCCGGTGATCTCCTCCCTGGCGCCACGCCCGACGACCACATCGCCACCGGCTTCCACCGGAACACGATGCTCAACGAGGAAGGCGGCATCGACCCCAACGAATATCGGTTCTACTCCATGGTCGACCGCGTGGGTGCGACCGGTGCGGCCTGGATGGGCCTGACGATGAACTGCGCGCAGTGTCACACCCACAAGTATGACCCGATCCTGCACACGGATTACTTCGGCGTCATGGCGCTGCTGAACAACGCCGACGAACCGACGTACCATATCCCGCCGGCGGACCTCGACGCGCAGGTCGCCGAGCACGCCCGCAAGATCGCCACCGCGGAAGAATCCCTGCCCGGGAAATTCCCCGGCGGCGTGGCCGCCCTCGATCCCCCAGTAGACGCGTGGATCGCCGCCGAAGCACCTAAAGCCTCCAAGTGGGAAGTGCTCCGCCCGGCCAAGCTCCAGACCACCATGCCGAAACTCGAGGTCCAACCGGACGGCTTCATCCTCGGCGGCGGCGACAGCAGCAAGAGCGACGTCTATGACCTGACCTTCGATCGCGCCCACAAAGGCGTCACCGCCCTACGCCTCGAAGTCGCGGACCACCCTTCACTGCCCAACGACGGACCCGGCCTGACCGGCTACGAAGGACCGCTCGGCGGCTTCTTCCTCAGCGAGCTCCAAGCCTGGCAAGGCAACCAGCGGCTTGAATTCGGCGAAGCCTTCGCGACCAATGACGAAGAGGAAGATCGTATCAGCGACGCCCCTGCCGCGCCGAAGGCCAAAGCCAAGGCCAAGGGCAAGGCCGCCCGGAAGAAGAACAACGCCTCGGCCGCGCTCGACGGCGAGATGTCGAGCGGCTGGCAGGTGCTGGGCGGCTACGGCCAGCGCCAGACCGCCGTCTTCCGTTTCGCCAAGCCGACCGACCTTCCCGCCGGCTGGACCCTGAAGATGCTTTTCGAAAAGCATTTCTCCTGCTCGCTCGGCCACTTCCGCCTCTCCGTCACCACCGATGAGCAGGCCACCGCCACCAGCCACCCCGCGGCGATCGAGGCCATGCTCGCCGGCGCCGCCCCGCAGGATCGGGACGCCCTGCGCATGCGCTTCCTCGAGACCGCGCCCGAAGTCGCCGTGCACGCCAAGGCCCTCGCCGCCCTGCGCAAGCGCATCCCGCGCGGCCAGCCCACGCTCGTCATGCGCGAGCGTCCCGCTTCCAATCCGCGGACGACCGTCCGCTACCACCGCGGGGAATACCTGAACCCGCGCGAAGAAGTGAAGCCCGGCGTGCCCGCCTTCCTGCCCGGATTGCCCAAGGACGCCCCGGCCAACCGCCTGACCTTCGCCCGCTGGCTCTTCGCGCCCGAGAATCCGCTGACCGCCCGCGTGGCCGTGAACCGTCAGTGGCAGGCCTTCTTCGGCCGAGGCTTCGTCGCCTCGCTCGAGGACTTCGGATACCAGAGCGAAGCCCCGACGCACCCCGAGCTGCTCGACTGGCTCGCCGTCGAATTCCAGCGCACCGGCTGGTCGATGAAGAAGCTGCACCGCCTGATCGTCACCAGCGCCACCTCCCGCCCGTCCTCGCGCGTCCCGCCCGAACTCGCCGAGAAGGACCGCGAGAATCTGCTGCTCGCCCGTGGCAGCCGCTTCCGCCTCGACGCCGAAGTCATCCGCGACGGCGCGCTGCAGGCGGCCGGCCTGATCTCCTTCAAGATGGGCGGCCCCGGCGTCTATCCGCCCCAGCCCGCCAGCGTGACCAGCGAGGGCGCCTATGGTAAGTTCGATTGGAAGCCCAGCGAAGGCGAGGACCGCTACCGCCGCTCGCTCTACACCTTCATCAAGCGCACGGCCCCGTTCGCGATGGCGACGACCTTCGACGCCCCCACGGGAGAATCGTGCGTCGCCCGCCGCGATGTCTCCAACAGCCCCCTGCAGGCCCTCACCCTCCTGAACGACGAGATGTTCATGGAAGCGGCCCGCGCCCTCGGCGCGAAGGCGATGGCCGCCACGACCGATGACGCCGGCCGCATCACCTTCATCCTGCGCCGCTGCGTCACCCGCCCGCCCGCGCCTGACGAGCTGAAGCCCCTGCGGGCCTTCGTCGACGCCCAGCGCGCCCGCAAGGTCGCCGACAAGGACGTCTGGACCGCCCTCGCCCGCGCCGCCCTCAACCTCGACGAGAGCATCGTGCATCCGTGAGAAGCAGATGACGGATGACAGATCACAGATGACAGACCGATAACAACCAAACCGAAAAACTCCCTCATAAGTCTCACGTCATCTGTCATCGTCCATCACCCATTTCCCATCCCTCATCTTTCATCCTCCTTCTGCCATGCCCCGCCCCAACGTCACCCGCCGGTATTTCTTCCAAGAGTGCGCCCTCGGCGTCGGTAAGATCGCCCTCGCCTCCCTCGTGGCCGACGGCGCCATGGGCCGCCTCGCCGCCGCCGGCTCAGGCCAGATGTCCGGCCTGCCGCATCATGCGCCGAAGGCCAAGGCGGTCATCCATCTCTTCATGGCCGGCGCGCCCTCGCAGCTCGAGCTCTTCGACCATAAACCCGAGCTGGCGAAGCTGGAAGGCAAGCCCCTGCCGCCCTCGATCATCAACGGCCAGCGCTACGCGTTCATCCGCCCCGACGCCGCCGTGCTGGGACCGCGCTACAAGTTCGCCCGCCCCGGCCGGTCCGGCGCCGAACTCTCGGAGATGATCCCCCACATCGCTTCGATCGCCGACGACATCGCCATCGTGAAGTCCTGCCGGACGACGCAGTTCAACCACGCGCCGGCGCAGATCTACATGAATACCGGCTTCTCGCAGCCGGGCCGGCCGAGCATGGGCTCGTGGATCACCTACGGACTCGGCTCGGAGGCCAAGGACCTCCCCTCTTTCGTGGTCATGAGCACCGGCGCCGGCATCAGCGGCGGCGCGGCCTGCTGGGGCAGCGGCTTCCTGCCGAGCTCCTACGCGGGCACCCGCTTCCGCAACACCGGTGACGCGATCCTCAACACCGGCACGCCCGCGGGCATCGACCCGGCGACGCAGAAGGACACCATCGGACTCATCAACGCGATGAACGACCGCCGCCTGCGCCTGGACGGCGACAGCGAGATCGCCACGCGCATCGCCAACTACGAGATGGCCTACCGCCTCCAGACCTCGGCGCCCGACCTGATGGACCTCTCCTCCGAGAGCAAGGAGACCCTCGAGCTCTACGGCTGCGACCCGAAGGTGCCGTCCTTCGCCCGCGCCTGCCTGCTCGCCCGACGCATGGTCGAACGCGGCGTCCGCTTCATCAACATCTACAACGAAGGCTGGGACGCGCACAGCGACGTCGCCGGCAACGTGCGCAACAACTGCGCCAAGACCGACAAGGCCTCCGCCGCGCTCGTCAAGGATCTCAAACGACGCGGCCTCCTCGACAGCACGCTCGTCGTCTGGGGCGGCGAATTCGGCCGCACCCCGATGGTCGAGTCCAGCGTCTCGCTCGGCCGCAGCCAAGGCCGCGACCACCACCCGCAGGCGTTCTCGATGTGGATGGCCGGCGGTGGCATCAAGGGCGGCCAGACGATCGGCGAGACCGACGAGATGGGCTTCAATATCGTGCAGGACGAGGTCCGCGTGCCCGACCTGCAGGCTACCATCCTCCACTGCCTGGGCGTCGACCACGAGCGCCTCACCTTCCGCAACGCCGGGCTGGACTTCCGTCTCACCGGCGTCGAGCCGTGCCATGTCGTGAAGAAGCTGTTGGCCTAAGAGAGGGCCAGAGACAGGGCTAGGGCTGATGCTTATTCTCGCAACCTAGGGAATTTCCCGTTGTTACAGGGATATGCGCACCCCTCGCTTCTTCGTCCTGTTGCTGGCCGTTTTCATCGGCGGCAACTCCCTCTTCGCCGCTGGCTTCCGCCTCGCCGCGCCGATTTCGGACCATATGGTCCTCCAGCGCGAGAAACCCGTCGCTATCTGGGGTTGGGCCGAAGCGGGCGAAGGCGTGACCGTGAGCTTCGCAGGCCAGTCGAAGTCCGCGACCGCGGGCGCCGACGGCAAGTGGATGCTCAAACTGGACGCCCTCGCCGCTTCGGCCGAACCGCGCACGCTGACTGTCACCGGCAAGGACGGCCATAAGCTCGAGGTGCAGGACGTCCTCGTCGGCGAAGTCTGGCTCGGCTCCGGCCAGTCCAACATGGCGATGACCGTGCAGTCGTCCAATCACTTTCCGACCGAGCAGGCGCGCGCCAAGCTGCCGCTCATCCGGCACTACCGCGAGTCCTCGACCCATGCCGATTCTCCCGCCGCCGAAGGCAAAGGACTCTGGCAGGAATGCTCGCCCGACACCGTCGGCGGTTTTTCCGCGACGCTCTTCTTCTTCGGCCGCGAGATCCACCGCGAACTCGGCGTGCCGGTCGGCCTGATCAACACCTCCGTCGGTGGCACGCCCATCGAGTCCTGGGTCTCCGCCGAGACACAGTCTTCCGATTCGGAGACGAAAGCCAACTTCGACGCGAAGATGAAGGACTTTCTCGCCTTCGACGAAAGTAAGTCCGGAGAACTGCACGCGAAGCAGATGGCCACCTGGAAAGCCGCCGTCGCCAAAGCCAAGGCCAACGGTACGCCCTTCGTGACCCCGGCGCCGAAGAATCCGCTGGCCATGCGCAAGCTCAAGGGCGGGCCCGCCGGCCTCTTCAACGGTAAGGTGGTCAATCTCGTCCCTTACACGCTCCGCGGCATGCTCTGGTATCAAGGCGAAGGCAACGCGCACAGCCCCCAGACGGCCGAGCTCTACGTCAAGCAGCTGACGCAGCTCGTCACGAGCTGGCGGACCCTCTGGCAGGACGATGTCCCTTTCGCCTGGGTGCAGCTGCCCAACTACCGCCACTCGCAGTCCGAGAGCGGGCCGCGTATGCGCGAATCGATGATGAAGGTCCTTGCCTTGCCGAAGACGGGCATGGCGATCACGATCGACATCGGCGACCCCAAGGACATCCACCCGAAGAACAAGCAGGACGTCGGCAAGCGCCTCT
>JBJTAX010000182.1:0-4093 GCA_046091055.1 Verrucomicrobiota bacterium
CCTGCTGGACGAAGCGCTGCATCGCCGGGCCGGACTTGTCGGCGGCGGCGGGGAAGCCCGTCATGATGCACGCGTCCTTGATGTCGGTGACCCAGCCGGGGGTGATGCGCACGTCGTTGAGGAAGCTGCCGTCGCCGACGACGCCCAGGTAGGTCTTCTTCGCGGTGAAGTCATGGATGACGCCGAGCACCGGCTCCTTGCCGCGCATCAGCCCGAGCGACACGCAGGTCGAGGGTTGGCGGCGGAGGTAATTGTAGGTGCCGTCGAGCGGGTCGACGACCCAGTAGAGGCTGTCGCCGTCGAAGAGGGCGGCGTCGCCGCCGAGTTCTTCGCCGATCACCGGCAGGCCCGTGGCCTTGAGGCGGTCGCGGACCAGGTGTTCCGAATCGACGTCGGCCTGCATCTTCACGTCGTCGTCGGTCGAGGCGTTGACCTTCATCTGCGCCCCCTGGGCGAGCAGGTCGCCGGCGGCGATGGCGGTGGCCAAGGCGACGGATTTCAGGTCTTCGAGGGAGGGCGTGCTCACGAGGGCAGGGTGGGTCGCGCGGGCTTCCTCGGGAAACCAAAGATACCCGCCAACAAGAAGCCCGACTCAGGGAGTCGGGCTTCGGCGGTCGATGGCGGCGGGGCTTAAGGGAGCTCCGACTTGCCCATCAGGAACTTGTCGCACTCGCGGGCGGCGCCTCGGCCTTCGTTGAAGGCCCAGACGACGAGGGACTGGCCGCGACGGCAGTCACCGGCGGCGAAGACGCCCGGGACGTTGGTCACGTAGTTCTCGTGCTCGGCCTTCGCGTTGGAGCGGACGTCGCGTTCGATGCAGAAGGCTTCGAGGAGGGGCTGTTCAGGCCCCAGGAAGCCCATGGCGAGGAGGACGAGCTGAGCCGGGCGGACCTTCTCGGTGCCGGCGATCTTCTGGGGTCCGAAGACGCCCTTGTCGTCCTTCTTCCATTCGACTTCGACGGTGTGGACTTCCTTGAGGTTGCCCTGTTCGTCGGCGACGAACTTCGTGGCCGTGGTGAGGTAGACGCGGGGGTCGGAGCCGTACTTGGCGGCGGCTTCTTCCTGGCCGTAGTCCACCTTGTAGGTCTTCGGCCATTCCGGCCAGGGGTTGTCCTTGGCGCGGGTGGCGGGGGCCTTCGCCATGATCTCGAGCTGGACGACGGACTTGCAGCCGTGGCGGAGCGAGGTACCCACGCAGTCGGTACCGGTGTCGCCGCCGCCGATGATCACGACATCCTTGCCCTTGGCGGAGATGGTCGCGTCGGGGGCCTTGCCGTCGAGGAGGTTCTTGGTGTTGGCGTGGAGGAACTCCATCGCGAGATGGATGCCCTTGGCCTCGCGGCCGGGGAGGGGGAGGTCGCGGCCCTTGGTGGCGCCGACGGTGAGGATGACCGCGTCGAAGTCCTTGCGGAGCTGCTCGGGCGAGACGTCGACGCCGACGTTGACGCCGCACTTGAAGGTCACACCTTCGGCCTCGAGGAGGCTGATGCGGCGCAGGACGACGTCCTTCTTGTCGAGCTTCATGTTCGGGATGCCGTACATGAGGAGGCCGCCCGGACGGTCGGAGCGTTCGAAGACGGTGACGTTATGGCCGGCGTAGTTGAGCTGCGCGGCGGCGGAGAGGCCGGCGGGGCCCGAGCCGATGACGGCGACCTTCTTGCCGGTGCGCTTGGTCGGGGCGCGGGGGATGACCCAGCCGTTCTCCCAGCCCTTGTCGATGATCGAGACCTCGATGTTCTTGATCGTGACGGCGGGCTTGTTCATGCCGAGCACGCAGGAGCCTTCGCACGGGGCGGGGCAGACGCGGCCGGTGAATTCCGGGACGTTGTTGGTCTTGTGGAGGCGTTCCAGCGCCTCGCGCCAGAGGCCCCGGTAGACGAGGTCGTTCCACTCGGGGACCAGGTTGTTGATCGGACAGCCGCTGGCCATCCCGCTGATGAGCTTGCCCGTGTGGCAGAACGGCACGCCGCAGTCCATGCAGCGGGCGCCCTGTTTCTGGAGCTTCTCGTCGGAGTGATGGTGGTGGATCTCCTTCCAGTCGCCGATGCGGGTGAGGGCATCGCGATCAGGCGGGAGTTCGCGCTGGTATTCGACAAATCCGGTAGGTTTTCCCATGGTGCAGAAGGTGCTTGGCGTGGACGAGGTGGGGGGCTCAGCCGCCGCCGACGCGGGCGGTGTCGCGCGAGTTGATCTCGAAGGCTTCGTTGAGGGCGGCGTCGCCGCTGAGGCCCTTGGCCTGGGCCGTCGCGATGGCCTGGAGGACGCGCTTGTAGTCCTTCGGCATCACCTTGACGAACTTGGCGAGGGCGGCGTCCCAGTTGGCGAGGAGCTTCTTCGCCTTGAGGCTGCCCGTGAGCTCGGCGTGGCGCTCGATGAGGGCGCGGAGTTCGCCCGCATCGGCCGCGTCGGGCTTCTCAAGGCCGACCATCTGCTTGTTGCAGCGGACGGCGAAGTCGCCCTTCTCGTCGAGCACGTAGGCCACGCCGCCGCTCATGCCGGCGGCGAAGTTGCGGCCCGTGGAGCCGAGGATGACGACGCGTCCGCCGGTCATGTATTCGCAGCCGTGGTCGCCCACGCCTTCGACGACGGTGGTGACGCCGGAGTTGCGCACGCAGAAGCGTTCACCGGCCACGCCGCGGAAGAAGGCCTCGCCGGAGGTCGCGCCGTAGAGGGCGACGTTGCCGAGGATGATGTTCTCGTCGGCGGGGAAGGTGGCCTTGGCGTCAGGGTAGACGATGATGCGGCCGCCGCTGAGGCCCTTGCCGACGTAGTCGTTGGCGTCGCCTTCGAGCTCGATGGTCACGCCCGGGGGGACGAAGGCGCCGAGGGACTGGCCCGCGCTGCCCTTGAACTTCAGGCGGACGGTGTCCTCCGGCAGGCCGTCGGGGTGCTTCTTGGTGATCTCGTTGCCGAGGATCGTGCCGACGACGCGGTGGGTGTTCTTGATCTCGCCTTCGTAGCGGACCTTCTCGCCCTTCTCGATGGCGGGCTGGCACTTCGCCAGGAGGACGGAGAGGTCCAGGCCCTTCTCGAGGCCGTGGTCCTGCTTCTCGGTGCAGAAGCGACCCACTTCGGGGCCGGCCTTCGGCGAGTAGAGGAGCTTGGAGAGGTCGACGCCCTTGGCCTTCCAGTGCTCGACGGCGTGGCGCGCCTCGAGGACGTCGGTGCGGCCGACCATCTCGTTGAGGGTGCGGAAGCCGAGCTGGGCCATGATCTCGCGGACTTCCTGGGCGATGAAGCGCATGAAGTTCACGGTGTCCTCGGGACGGCCGGTGAAGTTCTTGCGGAGCTCAGGGTCCTGGGTGGCGACGCCGACCGGGCAGGTGTTGAGGTGGCACACGCGCATCATGATGCAGCCGAGGGTCACCAGCGGGCCCGTGGCGAATCCGAACTCCTCGGCGCCGAGGAGGGCGGCGATGACGACGTCACGGCCGGTCTTCAGCTGGCCGTCGGTCTCGACGACTATGCGGGAGCGGAGGTTGTTGAGGACGAGGGTCTGGTGGGTCTCGGCGAGGCCGAGTTCCCAGGGCAGGCCGGCGTGCTTGATGGAGGTCTGGGGCGAGGCGCCCGTGCCGCCGTCGAAGCCGGAGATGAGGACGACGTCCGCGTGCGCCTTGGCCACGCCGGTGGCGATGGTGCCGACGCCGACTTCCGAGACGAGCTTCACGCTGACGCGCGCGGCGCGGTTGGCGTTCTTCCGGTCATGGATGAGCTCCGAGAGGTCCTCGATCGAGTAGATGTCGTGGTGCGGGGGCGGGGAGATGAGGCCCACGCCGGTGGTGGAGTGGCGCACCTTGGCGATCCAGGGGTAGACCTTGCCGCCGGGGAGCTGGCCGCCTTCGCCGGGCTTCGCGCCCTGGGCCATCTTGATCTGCACTTCCTTGGCCTGCGTGAGGTAGAGGCTGGTGACACCGAAGCGGCCGGAGGCGACCTGCTTGATGGCGGAGTTCTTGGAGTCGCCCTGGGCGTTGGTCCAGGTGTAGCGCTCGGGGTCCTCGCCGCCTTCGCCGGTGTTGGACTTGCCGCCGATGCGGTTCATTGCGATGGCGAGGCTTTCGTGGGCTTCCTTGGAGATGGAGCCGTAGCTCATGGC
>JBJTAX010000183.1:0-4795 GCA_046091055.1 Verrucomicrobiota bacterium
GATGAGGGCGGCGACTCGTTCGGGCGGAGCGAGGAACCAGAGGGGCCGGCGGGGCGCGAAGGTCGCGATCCAATCGGTCGTGTCGGCGTCGGGCGGAAGGGAGGTCACCAGGCGGAGGCGGCCTTCCTCGCCGGGTCGGAGGGTGGGCACGACCTGAGCTTCGGAGGCGATGCGGGCCGGGAGGATCTTCATCCCCTCGGGATCGATCGCGGGCTCCTCGAGCACCTCGAGGCCGGTGAGGCGGGAGAGTTCGGCGAGGAGCGCGGCCTCGTCGAGGCCGAGGGTCTGGGCGAGGACCTTGAATCGGGCCTCGCGCGGGGTCTCCGCGAACGTGGCGCGAGCCTCGTCGGTCAGGCGCTCGGCGAGGGCCGAAGGCAGTCCGTGCCGGTCGACGGTGAGCATGTCACTTCTGGGCCGGGGCGGCGGGGGCCTTGCCGGGGACGTTGTCGAGGACCTTCCTGGCCTCCGGGCCGAGGGCGCCGGCGGTGGCGCGGCTGATGGCGTCGAGATGGTCGACGGCCGACCCGTTGAGCACGTAGGGGCGGAGGACGATGATGAGCTCCTGCTTCTCCTCGAGGACGGTGGAGGAGCCGAAAAGGTCTCCGTGGCAGGGGATCGGGCCGAGGCGGGAGGTGGACTTCGTGGAGACGGTACGCTGGAGGCCGCCGAGGACGACGATCTCGCCGCTCAGCGCGCTGACGAAGGAGTCGGTCGTGCGGCGGCCGATGATCGGCTGGTCATTGCCGTCGAGGACGGTGGTGCCTAGGATGTCCTCGACCGACTGGGAGACCTGGAGCTGCACCGCGCCGTCCTTGCCGACGAGAGGGAGGACCTTGAGCTGGATGCCGATGTCGCGTTGCGAGACCGTGGAGGTGATCTGGCCGGTCTGGGCGGCGATAGTGGAGCCCGTGATGACCGGACGGGATTCGCCGACGAAGATCGTGGCCTCCTTGTTGTGGGTCGTCGTCACGGCGGGCACCGAGAGCACCTTGAGGTCGCCCTTGCGCGGCGTGGTGGTGAGGCCGATGGTCGCGCTGAGGTTGTTGTTGGGCGCGAGCGTGCCTTGGGTGGCGTTGATGGGGGTGTTGTTCGGCGGCAGGGTGGTGTTGATCGTGGCCGGGACGCCGTTGACGTTGAAGCCGCCGCCGGTGCCGCCGATGCCGACGAGCTTGCCGTTGCTGACGGTGAGTCCGAGCGTGTTGAAGCCGTTGGTCTCGTTGTCGGAGAGCTTCACTTCGACGATGACGAGCTCGATGCGGACCTGCGGCAGGACGATGTCGACCTTCTCGATGAGCTCGTGGAGGAGGCGCAGGTCGTCGTTGGAGCCCGAGACCACGATGGAATTGCTGCGGATGTCGGGCATCACCGTGAGGTTGCTGCTGAATTCTTCGGCGCCGGACTGCGCGGCGGCGGCCGCGGCGGCGGCGGCGCTCGAACTGGACGAAGTGGTCGGAGCGGGAGTGGTGGTCCGGTTGAGGGTCGTGTTGCCGCGGGACGAGGTGCCGGCGCGGGCGGCGGCGCTGGTCTGCCCCGTGACGAGCGAGGTCACCAGCGTGGCGACCTGCTGCGCGTCGGCGTGGCGGAGGACGATGACGTCGGTCTTCGTGTTGGGGTTGGACTTCTGGTCGAGCGTGTCGATCAGCTTGTCGAAGAAGTCATGCTGGTCGGCCGAGCCCATGAGCAGGACGCGGTTGGTGCGCTCGTCGGAGAGGAAGGTCGTGCCGGTGCTGAGGCGGAACGGCGCGCCGCCGGAGACCGTGGCGGGCGAGCGGAGCATGGCCGTGAGCTTGGCCACCAGGTCGGTCGCCATGGCGTTCTTGAGCGAATAGCTCTTGGTGACCACCAGGTCGAGCTGGGGCTTGTCGATCTGCGCGGTGAGCGTCTCGATCTTCTGGAGGTTGCTGATCGAGTCGGTGATCAGCAGGGCGTTGTTGCGGCCGAAGTAGACGGGCGGCGAGGCGAGCGTCGTGTTGAGGCTCGAGGCGATCTGGGCCACGAGCTCCTGCGCGTTGGCGTGCTTGAGCGTGAAGATCTTGGAGGCGATGCGGCCGCTCGGCGGAAGGGAGAGCACGGAGCCGGCGATGAGCTGGGGCGACTCGGCCTTGGCGACGAGGTTGGGGACGACCTTGAGAAACTTGTCGCCCTGCTGGATGACGGCGATGCCGTTGAGGTTGAGGAGGGTCTCGAGGGCGAGGAGGGCTTCGTCGCGGGTGATGGAGGCGGGCAAGGACAGCGTGTAGACGCTGGCGGGGAGGGCCTGGGGGCGGAGGATGGACTTACCTGTCCAGCGCTGCATGAGATCGAGCACCTGGGCGACCGTCTCATCGCGGAGGATGACCGGGCCGATCTGGTCGGAACCACTGAGACCGGGGAGAGGGACCGCGGCGGCGACGCCGGGGACGACGGTGGCCGGGGCCGGCGAAGCAGTGGCCTGGGCCTGGCCGGAGACCGGCGCCCAAGCAGCGGCGGCGAGCAGGCAGAAAAGGGGCAGAGCGGCCCGCCGTTCACGAAGGGTCAGATAGGGGCTAATCACTGGGATAAGAGGGTACCCGAGGGATAACACCAAACGCCGGGAATAGTTCGACGAAAAATCGGTATATTAGAGGTTAAATCAGGGCTGGACGTCAAAAAGACCTTAGCCGAGCCGGCGTGATTGGTGAACATTATTTCACCTTTTTCTTGCCCGGTCCGCGTTTATCCCTATTAAACCGGTACCTGCGATGCGCGAAGATATCCCCGAATGGCTGGGCAAACCGCCGCTCCGCGGCACCGACCAGTGGGAGGCCTGGTTGGCCAAGTGGCGGCGTTACGCCAAGCTCGAACTCAAAGACGCGGCGGCCGACGACCCTGATTACGACTTCGGGCTGCTGACCATGGAGGAGCGCTGGCGGGTGGCGCTCGGCCTGAAGGTCCAGGAGCAGATCCTGGCCGGGCGGGCAGGCGCGCCGGCGCCGGCCTCCTTGAAGGCCAATCGTAAAGTCGGCGACCTCGACCACGCCGGGGTCGTCGCCTGGCAGGTCGGTCGGTCGTTCCGGCAGCCGATTCCAGACGAGGGGTTCGCGTTGGCGCTGGAGTGGAGCAACGCCCGGGAGAATCCACGGCGCCGGCGGATCTCACACGCCATCCGCTACGGCTTCCTCGCGGGGCTGGGCGGCGAGGCCGCCGCGCCGGCCTGGTCTTCGCCGGATTACGTCGCGGCCTACGAGGCCGCCTGGGAGCAGGGCAACGCCATCGCCATCGAGACGGACCCGAGGGGATAGGTTGCGGAAAGCCCGGCCGCGGGCAGAATGCGTCTTCTAAGAACCTCCGATGGAATACCTCGTCCCCACCCTGCTGGGCCTCGCGCTCGGCTACGTCGGCTACCTGCTCGGTCGCCGCAGCCAACCCCAGCAGTCCGCCGACCTCGCCTTGCAACAGGAACTCACCGGGGCGAAAGCCTTGCTGGCCGCGGCGGAGAGCCGCCGCACCCAAGATACGGCGGCGCTGCAAGCCGAACGTGACAACGCGCTGGCGCGCGCCAACGCCGCGGAAACCGGGCTGGCCCGCGCCGAAGAGGCCAAGGCTGCGGCCCAGCGCAGCCTGGAGGAGACGAAACTGTCCTTCGGCGAGCTCGAGAAGCGCATGCGCGAAGCCTTCGCCACCGCCGCGCAGAGCCAGCTGACGCAGAGCCGCGAGCAGTTCATCGGCATGGCCGAGCAGAAGTTCGCGCCCTTCAAGAGCCAGCTCGAGGAGCTGACCCGCACCAACAACGAGCTCAAGGGGTCGCTCAAGACCAGCAACGAACGTTCGGAGAAGGTCGCCGAAGAAGCCCGCAAGCTGGCCGCGGCCATGACCTCGACCAACAAGCAGGGCAGCTGGGGCGAACTGCAACTCTCCCGCGTGGCCGAACTCACGGGCATGCTGGAGCATGTCGACTTCGAGACGCAGAATTCCACCGCGTCCGAACAAGGCAACCTCCGGCCGGACATGGTCATCTCGTTACCCGGCGGACGGAAGATCGTCGTCGACGCCAAGGCGCCCACCAAAGCCTACATCGAAGCCAGCCAGGCCGCGACCGAAGCCGAGCGCACGCGCCTGTTGGAAGATTTCGCGGCCAAGCTCGCCGACCATGCGAAGAAGCTCGGCGGCAAGGAATACTGGAACCAGTACAAGCCGTCGCCGGAGTTCGTGGTGCTCTTCCTGCCGAGCGAAGCCCTGTTCAGCACCGCGCTCCAGGTCGACCCGCTCCTGATCGAGAACGCCTGGGGCCAGAAGGTCGTCATCGCGACCCCCACCACCCTGCTCTCCGTCCTGCGCACCATTGCCCACTCATGGGACCGCGTCGAAGTCGAGCAGCGCGCCGAGAAAGTCATCGAGCTGGCGGAAAGGCTGCACGACGGCGTGCGCATCGCCAGCGACCATTTCGCCGACGCCGGCGGCAGCCTCAATAAGGCGGTGAGAGAATATAACCAGACGCTCGAGACACTCCGTTCGCGGGTCTACAACAACGCCGAGAAGCTGATCACCGAAGGCGAGAAGATGAAGGCCGACCGCCAGCTGGCGGACGGGGCGACCATCGACATCCAAGCCCACGAAGCGCTGCCCGAAGTGAAACGCCCCCGCAAAGGCGCCAAGGAGCTGCCGGGGGACGAAGCCGCCCCGACGGCCTGAGCGGCGGAAGTCCTGCTGGTGGAGCCGATGAGGTTCGAACTCACGGCCTCGTCATTGCGAACGACGCGCTCTACCAACTGAGCTACGGCCCCAAACAGCAGGAAGGCGAGGCAAGCCGTCCCGGCGGGGGCGGTCAAGGTTTAGA
>JBJTAX010000184.1:0-5555 GCA_046091055.1 Verrucomicrobiota bacterium
GGAGGCCACGCCCTTGCCGCCCTTGAACTTCAGGAAGCAGGAGAAGCAGTGGCCGAGCAGCGTGCCGACGAAGCCGGCGACGCAGATCGTGAAGACGAGGTCTGGTTCCACCTGATATCTTTCCGGGCGGTGGAATCCGTCCAGGGAAAGCAGGAATCGCTCCGTCAGGCTTTGCGGCATATCCGCGACGACGCGCTCGAAGCGGGGCAGGACGTGGAAGAGGTAAGCCGCCGTTAGGCCGATGGCGCTACCGGCTGCCCCCTTCAGGGCGTCGAGGGCGAAGACGAGGTTGCCCGGGCCTTTGCCGAGCACGCGCTTCACGTTGGTCGCGCCGGGGTTGCCGGAGCCTTCCTTCAGGATGTCGACGCCGTGCTTCTTCGCCACGAGCACGGCGAAGTTGACGGAACCGATGAGGTATCCGAGCAGGGCTGAGATCCCGATGGCCGCGAACATCGCTTACGCTTCGATCAGCTTGGCGCTGACGATCGCCGGATTGCGCAGGATCTCGGCGAGGGCGTTGGCGCCCGGGGCGGTGTCGAGCTGGTACACGGCGAGGGCGTTGGCGCCGCCGGAACGGCTCAGGGCCATGTTGGCGATGTTGACGCGTTCCTTGGCCAGGAGCGTGCCCAGGGCCCCGATGATGCCGGGTTGGTCCTGGTTCTCGATGAGGAGGAGGGTGCCTTCGGGGACGAACTCGAGGGTGCGGCCGTTGATGGCGACGATGCGCGGGGACTGGGCCTTGCCGATGACGGTGCCGGCGACGGAGACGGACTTGCCGCCCGCGAGCACGGCTTCGACGAGGATGAGTTCCTTGTAGTCGGCCTCGGCCGAGGAGCGGACGGACTGCACCTCGACGCCGAGGGCCTTGAGCTTGCCGGGCGCGTTGACGTCGGTGACGCCTTCGACGATGCCGCGCAGGTAGCCGCGCTGGATGGCGCGGGCGATGGCGTTGGCGCCCTGGTCGGAGCCGGTGCCGAAGGTCGTCAGGCGGAGCGACTCGATGCGGCCCGGGGCGGCCAGCTGGCGGGCGATGGAGCCGAGCTTCTGGGCGAGGGAGAGGAACGGCTTGATCGCGGCGAGGGTCTGGGAGTCGACGGAGGGCAGGTTGACCGCGTTGGCGGGCGAACCGCCGCCGAGGACGGTGATGGCCGCTTCGGCGACCTCGACGCCGACGTTCTCCTGGGCTTCGGCCGTGGACGCGCCGAGGTGCGGGGAGAGGTGGGCCTTCGGGAGCGAGCGGAGCGGGTGGTCCTTGGCGAGGGGCTCCTCGACGAACACGTCGAAACCGCAGCCGCCGCACTTGCCGGAGGCGAGCGCGGCCGCGAGCGCGGCCTCGTCGACGATGCCGCCGCGGGCGCAGTTCACGATCTTCACGCCCTTCTTCATCTTGGCGAAGGCGGCCTCGTCGACCATGCCTTCGGTCGCGCCCTGCTTACCCTTCTCGATGAGGGGCATGTGGACGGTGATGTAGTCGGAGAGGGCGAAGACCTCGTCGAGGGTCGCGATGGAGACGCCGAGGGCCTTGGCGCGGGCTTCGGTCAGGTAGGGGTCGTAGGCGAGCACCTTCATGCCGAAGGCGAGGGCGCGCTTGGAGACTTCGGCGCCGATGCGGCCGAGGCCGAGCACGCCCAGGGTCTTGCCGAAGAGCTCGGAGCCGGAGAGGGTCTTGCGGTCCCACTTGCCTTCGCGCATGGACTGGACGGCTTCCGGCACCGGGCGGGCGAGGGAGAGGAGGTGGGTGAAGGTGAGTTCGGCGGTCGCGATGGTGTTGCCCGAGGGGGTGTTCATCACGATGACGCCTCGTTCCGTGGCGGCGTCCACGTCGATGTTGTCGACGCCCACGCCGGCGCGGCCGACGCAGACGAGGCGCTGGGCGGCGGCGAGGACTTCGCGGGTGATCTGGGTCTCGGAGCGGACCAAGATGGCGTCCACGTCCGCGACCAGGCTCAGGATCTGCTCCGGGGTGGAACCATAGGCTTCGACCACCTCATAGCCGGGCTGGGCTTTGAGGAGGGCGACTCCGGTGGGCGAGATCTTGTCGGCGACGAGTACCTTGGGCATGGCGATGACGTGTAAAAGTTTGAATTGAGTCATAAATGCCCACCCAAGGCAAAGGCAAGCACCTACCCCCGTTCGTCCGTCATAGCCGGATTAGAGCCGACGATGGGCGTAATCCGCCAATTCGTAACATTCTGGGCTCATTTCTTCCAGAAAACGGCACGGATCCAACGGACGGTAGCCATCGCCGGAAGTCGCGAAACGGGGGGCGAACAAGAAGAGCATGTTCTCGGCGCGCGTGCAGGCCACGTAGAAGAGGCGGCGTTCCTCCTCCACGTCACCCTCATCGATGGCACGGGTGAGGGGGAGCAGGCCGTCGGCGCAGCCGAGCAGGAAGACGAGCGGGAATTCGAGCCCCTTGGACTGGTGGATTGTCGTGAGGCGGAGCATGTCCTCCTCGGGTTCGGCCTTCTTGTCCGAGGACTCGCCGTTGAGCAGGGCCACTTGGGCGACCAGGTCGCCGACGTCCTCGAACTTCGAGGCGAAGCCGATGAGGCCTTGGAGGTCCTGTTCGCGATCCTTCCAGTCGGGGAAGATCGTCTTGATGAAGCCGCCGTACCAGCCCTCGATGCAGACGCGGACGGTCTCGGCCGGCGTGCGCGCGACCTTGATCGAGCGGGCGTCGGACGCGGCGACGAAGAGGTCGGGCGCCGGCCCGACGGGGCCGGGCTTGGACTTCGAGGCCTCGAGGCCTTCGAGCATGTCCTCGAGCGTGATCGTGAGGTCGTTGAAATCGTCCTTGGCCGATTCCGGCACGCGCTTGAGCACGGCGTCGGCGCGCAGCGCGCGGACCATGCCGCGGCCTTGGGCCTGTTCGGTCTCGCGGGCGGCCTTGCTGATCTTCTCGGCCGCGACGGGACCGACCTTCGGGAGCAGGCAGAGCAGGCGGGAGAGCGCTACCTGGTCGAGCGGGTTGTGCACGAAGCGCAGGTGCGCGAGGATATCCTTCACGTGCGCGAGGTCGAAGAACTTGTGGCCGCTCGTGATGACGAACGGCACGCCCATGGCGTTGAGCTCCATCTGCAGCTCCAGCGACTGGTAGTGGGCGCGGTAGAGGATGTGCATGTCCTTCAGCGCGTGGCCCTCGTGGTGCAGCTGCATGAGCTTGCGGACCACGAGCTTCGCCTGCTGGGAGGTGTCGCCGACGGTGAAGACGGTGGGCTGGGGGCCGCTCTGCCGCACGGCCTGGAGACGGCGGTCGAAGCCCTCGACGCGCGGCCGGTGACCGAGGATCTCGTTGGCGAAGGCGAGGATCTCCGGGGTCGAGCGGTAGTTGGTGTCGATCGTGTGGATCAGCGTGCCCGGGTGGCGCTGCGGGAAGGCGACGATATTCTCCCAGTCGGCGCCGCGCCAGGTGTAGATGCACTGGGCGTCGTCGCCGACGGCCATGATCTGGTGCTCGCTGGCGAGCAGGTCGATGATGCGGCTCTGCAGGCGGTTGGTGTCCTGGAACTCATCCACGAGGATATGGCGGAAGCGCTGGCGGTAGTGGGCGAGGGCGGCCGGGTCGTGCTCGAGCACGTGGAGCCAGAGGCACAGCAGGTCGTCGAAGTCGCACAGGTTGCGCTCCTGCTTCGCCGCGGCGTAGGCCGCGCAGAACTGCAGCAGCTTTTCCGGGCCGCCCTTCATCCAGTCGAGGCGCTCGGCGAGGACCTCCTCGAGCGGGCGCAGCGTGTTGCGGGCGTGGGAGTAGGCGTCGAGGATGACGGCCGCCTTGGGGTTCGTCTTGTCCTGGATGAAGGCGCCGTCGATTGACTTCACGATCTCGGAGAAGAGCTGCTCGGACTCCTTCTGGTCGAGGATGGTGAAGTCGGGCGAGCGGGCGGCCACGGCGGCGTTGCGGCGGAGGATACGCTGGCCGATGGAGTGGAAGGTCCCGCCCCAGAACTGCCCGCGCGGGACTGCGGTGAGGTCTTCGACTCGCTCGAGCATCTCATTGGCCGACTTGTTGGTGAACGTCAGCAGGAGGATGTCCCAGGGTTTGGCGCCTTGGTGCAGGAGCCAGGCCACGCGGTAGGTGAGGGTGCGGGTCTTGCCCGAGCCGGCGCCGGCGAGCACGAGCGCGGGACCGCGCGGCGAGGTCACCGCGGCGAACTGCTCGTCATTGAGCTCGGCGCGGAAGTCGACGGGGGGCAGGCCTTCCACGGGTCAACGGGCGGGTCGCTGGCGGCGATCCATCAGGCTGAACTTCACGACCTGTTCGTCGGCGCGGTAGGAGGAGCGGACCAGCGGGACGGATTCCACGTGCTTCACGCCGACCTCGAGGGCGAAGGTCTTCCATTCGGCGAATTCTTCCGGCGTGACCCAGCGGTCGATCGGGGCGTGCTCCTTGCTCGGCGAGAGGTACTGGCCGATGGTCAGGATGTCCACGTCGGCGGCGGCGATGTCGCGGATCAGCTGGGCGACTTCTTCCTTACGTTCGCCGATGCCGAGCATGATGCCGGTCTTGGTGATGAAGTCGCGGGACTTGGCGTGCCTGAGCACCCAGAAGGAGCGTTCGTAGCGGGCGGTCTTGCGGACCGGGCGCTGCAGACGTTCGACCGTCTCGAGGTTGTGGTTGAGGATGTCGGGCCGGGCGTCGAGCAGGGTGTCGAGGTGTTCCTGTTCGCCGCGGAAGTCGGCCGGCAGGACCTCGATGGTCGTGTTCGGGCAACGGTGACGGGTCGCGCGGATGGTCGCGGCCCAGACGGACGCACCGCCGTCCTTGAGGTCGTCGCGGGCCACGGAGGTGATGACCACATGCTTGAGGTTCATCAGGGCGATGGATTCGGCCACGCGGGCCGGTTCGCCGAGGTCGAGTTCGCTGGGGCGGCCGGAAAGGACGGCGCAGAAGGTGCAGGAGCGGGTACAGACGTTGCCGAGGATCATCACCGTGGCGCTGCCGCGGGACCAGCATTCGCCCATGTTAGGGCACTGCGCGGACTGGCAGACCGTGTGGAGCTTGTGCTCGTCGACGTTCTTCTTGGTCTCCAGGAAGTCGGGACCGCTGGGAAGCTTGGCGCGGAGCCAGTCGGGTTTGCGGGCGGACTCGAGCATGGAGGTGGGAACATTGCCTTGTTCCGGCGATTTTCAACCTAACAAAGAAGAAGGGGTGCTTTCCTTCCGGAAAGCACCCCTTTTGCTATGCTGCAATCTCCCGGTTCTGAAACGGTTCCAGGCCGGGGAATGGTTCAGTCAAAGGAAGGCCGGGCGGTCCGAAGACCACCCGGCACGGGTCCTTAGAAGACGGCCTTCACCGAGGCGCCGAAGAACACGGTGTCTTCGCCGCCCGAGCCGAATCCAGCGGCACCTCTGTTGGACTCTTCGCGACCAGCACCCGACACGTTGTAGGAGATGTAGGGCGTCAGGGTCGCGGACTTGGAGAGCGCGATCGGGAGCGAGGCGTTGAGGCCGACGTGCGTCCACACGCTTTCGGTGCCAATGTTCTGTCCGTTGACGGTGCTGAAGTTGGTGTAATAGCCGCCGAAGCTGTAACCGGCGACGGCCTTAAGCACGAG
>JBJTAX010000185.1:0-7433 GCA_046091055.1 Verrucomicrobiota bacterium
GTTTCGAATGGCAATGGCGCAAGGAGGTCGAGCTCCAGGTCCAGTACACGTTCGCCGACGAGCGCTCGAACACCAGCACGGCGATGCCGACGGTCATCTCGGGTTCCCGCCGCGTCGCGCTCCAGCTCCAGTTCAACTACTGAGGCCAAAGTCGACAGGATGTGCTTCGGGGGGCCGGCTGGGCAGCCGGCCCTCTTCCTTTGGCGAGACCGCCGACGAGCCCGGACCTTGCGGTCCGGGCTTTTTCATATCCATGATAGGACATGGCGGACATCTATTCCCGCGCCGAGCGCAGCGCCCTCATGGCCAAGGTCCGCGGGCGCGGCAACCTCACGACCGAGGCGGCCTTGGCGAAGCTGCTGCGGGCGCAGGGCTGGTCCGGCTGGCGCCGGCAGCAGGTCGTCCGCGGCCGCGCCGCCGGCGAACGCTGTCGGGTGAGACCGGACGGCGTGTTCCCGTCGCGCCGGCTGGCGGTGTTCGTCGACGTCTGTTTCTGGCATGGCTGCCCGCGGCACGGCACGCGTCCGCGGGGCAACGCCGCCTTCTGGCGGGCCAAGTTCCGGCGCAACCAGGCGCGGGACCGTCGTGATACTCGGCGTCTGCGGCGCGAGGGTTGGCGCGTCTTACGGCTATGGGAGCATGAGCTGAAGCCGCAGGCCCGGCCGGTGTTGCTCAGCAAGCTCCGGCGCGTCTTCGCCTAGGGCACGAAAAAGCCCGACCAAGAGGTCGGGCTGATCGGTCGGCTTGGGCCGGCGTTCAGAGCGCGCGGTAGTTAGGCGAGGCGTTGCTCGTGCCCTTGGCCTGTTCGCGGAGACGACGATTCTCTTCCTCGAGTTCGGCGATGCGGGTCAGGGCTGCGGCCAGCTTGGCGTTGGCCTCGCGGAGGGAACTCGAGGCGGCCTCGAGGTCGGCCTCGGCCTTCTTCTGGCGCGCCAGGGCGTCCTTGAGTTCGGAGCCGTCGCGGAGGCGGGCGAGTTCGGCGGTCAGGTCGTTGACGCGGTTGGCGGCGTCAGCCTTGGACTTCTCGAGTTCGGCGGCCTTGACGGCGGCCTTGGCGGCGTCGTCCTTCGCCTTGGCGAGGTCGGCGACCAGCTGGGCGGCGGCCTTGGCGGCATCATCCTTGGCCTTGGCAAGGTCAGCCACGGCCTGCTTGGCGGCGGCTTCGGCCGATTGCCTCAGGGTGGCGATCTCCTTGGCGGCTTTTTCCCGGGCGTCCTTCAGTTCGGCGGCGTTCTTCACGCGGGCGGCCGTGGCCTCTTCCGAAATCTTCTGGGCGCGCGCGTTGGCCTCTTCTTCGCCGTTCCAGGTGACGATGGCGATGGCGCCGAAGGCGGCGGCCAGCAGGAGGATGATGATTTCGCGAGTCTTCATGGTGTCTGTTGCGAGACATCTTGCCCGCCCCCTTCCGGGGGTCAAGACCTAGCACCGCTCAGGAAAGGCGGTTCTTGTAGTCGGCGTAGCCGAAGCGACGGACGACCTGGACCTGCCCGACTGAGGGGTCGAAGCTGGCGATCGCGGGCAGGGGCACCCCGTTGAAGGTCGTGTTCTTCACGAACGTGTAATGGGACATGTCCATGAACACCAGGCGCTGGCCGATCTTGAGCGGCGCGGCGAAGGAGTAGTCGCCGATGACGTCTCCGGCAAGACAGGTCACGCTGCCGAGGCGGTAGGTGTGCGGCAGTTTGCCAGGCAGGTCGGCATCCATGATGTCGGCCCGGTAGGGCATCTCCAGGGTGTCCGGCATGTGGTTGGTCGCCGAAATGTCGATGATGGCGATATCGACGCCGTTATGGACGAGGTCGAGGACCGTGCCCACCAGGACGCCGGTGCCGATGCCGATGGCTTCGCCGGGCTCGAGGTAGACCTGGATGTGCTGGCCCCAGCGCTGGCGGAAGCCCGTGATGACGCGGACCAGGCGGGCGAGATCATAGCCTTCGCGGGTGATGTGGTGGCCGCCGCCGAAGTTGACCCATCTCAAGCGCGGGATGAACTCGCCGAACTTCGCCTCGAAGGCCGCGACCGTGCGTTCCAGGACGTCGGAGCCCTGCTGGCACATCGTGTGGAAGTGGAGACCCTCGAGTCCTTCGAGGTCGTCGGCCGTCTTGATCTCGGAACGGAGCGTGCCGAGGCGGGAGCCCGCGGCGCAGGGGTTGTAGAGCTCGACGTCGACCTCGGCGTGCTCCGGGTTGACGCGCAGTCCAAAGGAGATCCTGCGGCCGGCGGACAGCGCGGCGGCCTTGTGGCGCTTCCACTGCGTGGGCGAGTTGAACGAGATGTGGTCGGCGACGCGGAGCAGGTGCGCGAACTCCTCGTCCTTGAAGGCGGGGGAATACGCGTGGACTTCGCCGCCGAATTCTTCGCGGCCGAGCAGCGCCTCGTGGATGCCGCTGGCGGTCGTGCCTGCGAGATACTTCGCGATCAGCTTCGCTTCGCTGAATTGGGCGAAGCCCTTGAGCGCGAGGAGGACCTTGGCGCCCGAGCGGTCCATCACGGAGCGCAGGATGCGGAGGTTCTGTTCCAGCAGGCCGCGATGGAGGACGTGGCAAGGGCTCGGGACCTGGCTCAGGTCGACTTTCCGGAAGGCTTCGGTGAGGGCGTCGGACACGGCGTTGAAGTTGGTAGGGTCAGGGGGCGGCGCAAACGAAAAGCCCGCTTGGCAGCGGGCTTGCGTGGCGGTCGTTCAGGCGACCGGGAGTTCCTTCACGTGCCAGGGCAGACCGCGCTGGTTGAGCTCGGCCATGAACGGGTCCGGGTCCATCTCTTCCATGTTCCAGACGCCGGGCTTGAGCCACTGGCCGCCGGCGAGCATCGCGCCGCCGATGGCGGCCGGGACGCCGGTCGTGTAGCTGATCGCCTGGGACTTCACCTCGGCGTAGCATTCCTGGTGGTCGCAGACGTTGTAGATGAAGACCTTGCGGGGCTTGCCGTCCTTGACGCCCGTGATCTCGCAGCCGATGCAGGTCTTGCCCTTCGTGCGGGGGCCGAGTGAGGCCGGGTCCGGGAGCAGCGCCTTCAGGAACTGGATCGGGACGATCTGGTGGCCCTGGAAGTCGATCGGGTCGATGCGGGTCATGCCCACGTTCTCGAGGACGCGCAGGTGCGTCAGGTAGTTCTCGGAGAAGGTCATGAAGAAGCGGATGCGCTTCAGGCCCTTGATGTTGAGGGCGAGGGACTCGAGCTCCTCGTGGTAGAGCAGGTAGCTGTCCTTCGGGCCGACCACCGGGTAGTCGTAGACCCACTTCACGGAGAGGGGGTCGGTTTCCTTCCACTCGCCCTTCTCCCAGAAGCGGCCGCGCTGGGTGATCTCGCGGATATTGATCTCCGGGTTGAAGTTCGTGGCGAACTTGTAGCCGTGGTCGCCGGCGTTGGCGTCCATGATGTCGATCGTCTCGATCGTGTCGAAGAGGTGCTTCTGGGCGTAGGCGCAGAAGACGTTGGTCACGCCGGGGTCGAAGCCCGAGCCGAGGAGCGCGGTGAGGCCGGCCTTTTGGAAGCGCTCGCGGTAGGCCCACTGCCAGGAGTATTCGAACTTCGCGAGGTGGGGCGGCTCGTAGTTGGCCGTGTCGACGTAGTGGATGCCGGCGTGGAGGCAGGCGTCCATCAGGGGCAGGTCCTGGTAGGGCAGGGCGACGTTGATGAGCAGGTCGGCGCCGAAGGACTTGATCAGGGCGACCGTGGCCTTGACGTCGTCCGCGTCGACGGCGGCGGTGCGGATCGTGCGGCCCGTGGCGGCCTTGACGTCGGCGGCGATGGCCTTGCACTTGTTCTCGTTGCGGGAGGCCAGCATGACTTCCGAGAAGGACTCGGAGTTCATGGCGCACTTGTGGGCGACGACGTTGCCGACGCCGCCGGCGCCGATGATCAGGACTTTCTTGCTCATGGGTGAGTGTTTTCTGTCCACTCGGCACGGAGGGGGAAGCAAAAAGGATGCACAGTCCCGCCAAGGCCGGGTGGCGGTCAGGTGGAGGCGTCCGGGCAGTCCTTTCCGGACCGGCGGACCGGTCGGAAAGTAAACCCTTTTGGCTGGCGGGATGGGCGGGACTCGAACCCGTGACCTCCGCAGTGACAGTGCGGCGCTCTAACCAACTGAGCTACCACCCCGGTAGCCAAAAGGAAGGGTAACAAAGGTTTTCGGGAGGGGGTCTGTCAAACGGAAAACCGACTCAAATTAACCCCGAACCTGGCCTTGGCCCACGATTTCGAACTTCCAGGTGGTCAATTCACGGATGCCCATGGGACCGCGGGCGTGCAGGCGATCCGTCGAGATGCCGACTTCGGCGCCGAAGCCGAACTCGCCGCCGTCGGTGAACCGGGTGCTGGCGTTCCAATAGACGCAGGCGCTGTCGATCTGGGCGAGGAAGGCGCGGGCGGCGGCTTCGTCCCCCGTGATGATGGCGTCGGAGTGGTGCGAGCCGTAGTCCTCGACGTGGGCGACCGCCTCGGCGAGACCGGCGACGATCTTCACGTTGAGGATGAGGCCGAGGTGTTCGGTCCGGAAGTCCTGCTCCGTGGCGGCCTTGGCGCCGGGCATGAGCGGCCGCGACTGGGCGCACGCGCGGACCTCGGTCTTCTTGGCCGAGAGGGCGGCGGCCATCTTCGGGAGGAACTTCGGGGCGACGGCGGCGTCGACGAGCAGGGTCTCGAGGGCGTTGCACGCGCTGGGGCGCTGGCACTTCGCGTTGAGCACGATCTGTTCGGCCATCGCGAGGTCCGCCTGCGCGTGGACGTAGGCGTGGCAGATGCCGGCGTCGTGCTTGATGACGGGGACCTTGGCGGAATTGACCACCGCCTCGATGAGGCCGGGGCCGCCGCGGGGGACGATGATGTCGACGATGCCGCGCAGGGAGCCGAGGGCGGGCACGGCCTCGCGGTCGGTGAAGGGCAGGAGCGTGACGGCCTCGGCGGGCAGGCCGGCGGCGCGGAGGCCGGCCGCGAACGACTTCGACAGCGCGATGTTCGTGTGGATCGCCTCGCTGCCGCCGCGGAGCACGCAACCGTTGCCGGACTTCAGGCAGAGGGCGGCGGCGTCGACGGTGACGTTCGGGCGCGATTCGAAGATGATGGCGACGAGGCCGATCGGGACGCGTCGACGGATGATGCGCAGGCCGTTGGGGCGGGTCCAATCCTCGGTGACTTCGCCGACCGGGTCGGGGAGCTTCGCGACGGCTTCGCAAGCGACCGCGATGTCTTCGAGGCGGGCGTGGTCGAGACGCAGCCGGTCGGTCATCGCGTCCGTGAGGCCCTTGGCCTTGGCGGCGGCGAGATCCTTGACGTTGGCCTCGAGGATGGCCGCCTCATCGGCGCGGAGGGCCTGGGCGGCGGCGCGCAGGGCGGCGTCGCGGACGGCGGTCGGGGCGAGGGCGAGGGCGCGCGAGGCCTTCTTGGCCGTGTGGGCGATCTCCGTCACGCGCTGGAGGAGGTCACTCATTTATTCTTCAACGAGAAGCGCGTGCCGAGCTTCTTGCCGTCGGCGAGTTCGAGCAGGACCTTCTCGCGACGGCCGCTGGCGATGATCGTGTCGACGCCGCCTTCGGCCGCGATCTCCGCGGCGAGCAGCTTCGTGACCATTCCGCCGACGTTGCGTTCGGAGCCCGCGCCGCCGGCGAGGGTGCGCACGGAGTCGTCGATCTTGCGGACGGAAGGGATGAGGTCGCCGGTGCCGTCGGACTTCGTCATCAGGCCTTGGATGCCGGAGAGGATCACGAGCAGGTCGGCGCCGACGAGGGCGGCGACGTGGGCGGAGAGGCGGTCGTTGTCGCCGACCTTGATCTCTTCGTCGGCGATGGCGTCGTTCTCGTTGATGATCGGGATGAAGCGCTTGCGGGAAAGGAGGAGGTCCAGCGTCGCGCGGGCATTGCGGGTGCAGGCGCGGCTATCGAGGTCCCAGTAGGTCAGCAGCATCTGCGAACCGAGAAGCTTATGTCGGCGGAGGTGCTTCCCGTATTCCGACATCAGTTCGGGCTGGCCGACGGTGGCGCAGGCCTGGAGTTCGCGGGCTTCCTTCGGGCGCTTCTCGAGGCCCATGGCGGTCATGCCTGCGGCGACGGCGCCGGAGGTGACCAGCACGACTTGGATGCCGCGCTGATGCAGGCCGGCGACCTGATCGACGATGCGGCCGATCCGGACGCGGTCGATCTTGCCGTCCTTGCGGGTGAGGAGGCCGGAACCGAGCTTGATGACCCAACGTTTTGCCATGGCTTTGAGGGGTTGACCTTAGCCGAGGGAAATCGCCGTTGTCCAGCGTCAGAACGCCGACCTCAGAACGAAGGAGGCTGCAGGCCCACGGCCAGCCAGCCTTTCGGAGCCAGGACGCGCCCCTGCGGGGTGCGGACGACGTAGCCCTCCTGCACGAGGAACGGCTCGTGGACTTCCTCGAGCGTGTGGGCGTCTTCGCCGATGGCGGCGCCGATGCTGCTGAGGCCGACCGGGCCGCCGTCATGCTTCTCGGCCATCGCGCGCAGGAAGCGATGGTCCATGTCGTCGAGGCCGTGCTGGTCGATCTCGAGGAGTTCGAGGGCCGCGGCGGTCACCGTGGCGTCGGCCTTGCCGCCGGCCCGTTCGAGGGCGTAGTCGCGCGTGAAACGCAGTAGGTTGTTGACGATGCGGGGCGTGCCGCGGGCGCGGCGGGCGATCTCATCGGCGCCGCCCTGGTCGATGTCGAGGCTGAGCAGCGCGGCGTTACGGCGCACGATGCTGAGCAGCTGCTCGCGCGTATAGTAGTCGAGGCGCGTCTGCAGCGTGAAGCGGCTGCGGAGCGGGGCGGTGAGCAGGCCCGTGCGGGTCGTCGCGCCGACCAGCGTGAACTTCGGCAGGTCGAGGCGGACGCTGCGGGCGTTCGGGCCCTGGTCGATCATGATGTCGATGCGGAAGTCCTCCATCGCCGAGTAGAGGAACTCCTCGACCGTCTTCGGGATGCGGTGGATCTCGTCGACGAAGAGCAGGTCGCCTTCCTGCAGGCTCGCGAGCAGGCCGGCGAGGTCGGAGGCCTTCTCGACGACCGGTCCCGACGTGACGCGGATCGGGCGGCCCATCTCTTCGGCGAGGATCATCGCGAGGGTCGTCTTGCCCAGGCCGGGCGGGCCGTGGAGGAGGATGTGGTCGAGCGTGCGGCCTTCGCGGCGCGCGGCGCCGATCATCACGCGCAGGCGTTCGACCGTGCGCTGCTGACCCACGAAGTCGTCGAGCTTCGGCGGGCGCAGGGCGGCGTCGAGCGAGCGATTCGCGCGGGACACGGCTTCCTTGCCGGCGCGCGGCGTGGGGTCATCGGGCGAATCCTTGCGGGCCATGGGCGCAAGGTGCGGGCTCGGGGCGAATTGGCAACCCTCAGTCCTCGGCGAAGCCTTTCGGCAACGCGGAGGCGGGCAGACGTTCGGCGTCGGCGCCCAGGGAGCGCAGGCGTTCCTCGAAGCGTTCGTAGCCGCGGTCGAGATGGT
>JBJTAX010000186.1:0-2693 GCA_046091055.1 Verrucomicrobiota bacterium
ACGTGAACGACGACGACGTCTTCCACGCCGACAAGGTCTTCATCACCAACCTGCTCACCAAGCAGTCCCCGGACATCGCCCAAGGCGTCGACGAGCGGAAGGCCGAAGGCAAGAAGCACGCCAAGATGGGCGCCGGCGACCAGGGCATCATGTTCGGCTACGCGACCACCGAGACCCCCGAGCTCATGCCGGCCCCGGTGATGCTCGCCCACCGCCTCAACCGCGAGCTGGCCCGCCTCCGCAAGTCCGGCGCCAAGGGCACGGAGTGGATCCGCCCGGACTGCAAGTCGCAGGTCGCCGTGCGCTACGAAGACGGCCGCCCCGTCTCCGTCGAGAACGTGGTCATCTCGACCCAGCACACCGACGACGTCTCCCATCGCCAGATCGAGAAGTTCTGCGTCGAGCAGGTCATCCGCAAGGTCCTCCCGAAGGAACTCGTCGGCAAGAAGACCGAATACCTGATCAACCCGACCGGACGCTTCGTCGTCGGCGGCCCCCAGGGCGACTGCGGCCTCACCGGCCGTAAGATCATCGTCGACTCGTACGGAGGCATGGGCCGCCACGGCGGCGGCGCCTTCTCGGGCAAGGATCCGACCAAGGTCGACCGCTCCGCGGCCTACATGGCCCGCTGGGTCGCCAAGCACATCGTCGCGTCCGGCGCCGCCGAACGCTGCGAACTGCAGGTCGCTTACGCCATCGGCCACCCCGAGCCGACCAGCATCCACCTCGACACCTTCGGCACGGGCGAGATCCCCGACGCGCAGATCCTCGCCGCGGTGAAGAAGGTCTTCCTCTTCAACCCCGCCGAGATCATCCGCCAGCTCGACCTCCGTCGCCCGATCTACCGCGCCTCGACCCACTACGGCCACTTCGGCAAGAAGGGTCTGCCGTGGGAAGTCACCTCGAAGATGGCCGCCTTCCATAAGGCCCTCATCAAGTAAGCCCCGCTTACTTCCCTGCACTCGACACTCCGAACTCCATACTCTCCCATGGCCACCACCCTGTCATCCTCCAAGAAATTCACGGACTTCAAAGTCGCGGACCTCGGTCTCGCCGAGTGGGGCCGCAAGGAGCTCCAGGTCGCCGAGCACGAGATGCCCGGCCTCATGGCGCTCCGCAAGAAATACGGCAAGAAGAAGCCCCTCAAGGGCGTCCGCATCGCCGGCTCGCTGCACATGACCATCCAGACGGCGGTCCTCATCGAGACGCTCGCCGAGCTCGGCGCCGACGTCCGCTGGGCCTCCTGCAACATCTTCTCCACGCAGGACCACGCCGCCGCGGCCATCGCCAAGGCCGGCATCCCGGTCTTCGCCTGGAAGGGCGAGACGCTCGTCGAATACTGGGAGTGCACCATGCAGGCGCTCACCTGGGCCAACGGCGACGGCCCTGAGCTGATCGTCGACGACGGCGGCGACGCGACCCTCCTCATCCACAAGGGCTACGAGCTCGAGAACGGCTCCAAATGGGCCTGGTCGCCCTCCGAGTCCGAGGAAGAGCAGGTCATCAAGAACCTGCTCAAGAAGGTCGCCAAGGAGAAGCCCGGCCATTGGCACAAGGTCGTGAAGAGCTGGAAGGGCGTCTCGGAAGAGACCACCACCGGCGTCAAGCGCCTCTACCGCATGCTCGAGGACGGCTCCCTCCTCGTCCCGACCGTCAACGTCAACGACACCGCCACGAAGTCGAAGTTCGACAACCTCTACGGCTGCCGCGAATCCCTCGTCGACGGCATCAAGCGCGCCACCGACGTCATGGTCGCGGGCAAGGTCGCCCTCGTCATCGGCTACGGCGACGTCGGCAAGGGCTCGGCCCAGTCGCTCCGCGGGCTCGGCGCCACGGTCCAGGTCGCCGAGATCGACCCGATCTGCGCGCTCCAGGCCGCGATGGAAGGCTACCGCGTCGTGACCGTCGAGGACACCCTCGGCACCACCGACATCTACGTCACCGCCACCGGCAACAAGGACATCATCACGCTCGAGCACATGCTCAGGATGAAGGACCAGGCGATCGTCTGTAACATCGGCCACTTCGACAACGAGATCCAGGTCACCCGCCTCAACGCCCACAAGGGCGCCAAGAAGGACACCATCAAGCCGCAGGTCGACCGCTACACGTTCAAGGACGGGCGCCAGCTCTACATGCTCGCCGAAGGCCGCCTCGTGAACCTCGGTTGCGCCACCGGTCACCCATCCTACGTGATGTCGACCTCGTTCGCCAATCAGGTCCTCGCCCAGTTGCACCTCTGGGAAACCCGCGCGACCGCCAAGCCCGGCGTCGTCGTCCTCCCGAAGCATCTCGACGAAGAAGTCGCCCGCCTCCACCTCGGCAAGCTCGGCGCCAAGCTGACCATCCTCTCCAAGGACCAGGCCTCGTACATCGGCGTCAACCAGTGCGGCCCGTTCAAGCCGGACAGCTATCGTTACTGACGCGGGCGGAGCCCGCGAGGGCCAGGTACAGGGATAGGGCTCGGGCCAGGTAAAAAGAGCGGGCGCCTGCGGGCGCCCTTTTTGTTTGGGCAGGGATGCGATGACATCGCATCCGCCTGCCTTAGGCAGGGCCGACCATCCTTGGTCGGCCGCGGGTAGGTAGGGTTGAGCGGCCCGCTCATCCAAGGCCGACCGGGCCGGTCAGCCCTACCTCCTTGCCTCTCCTGCTCCGACCCCTATCCCTATCCCCGCCCCTAGCCCTGAAGGTCC
>JBJTAX010000187.1:0-4952 GCA_046091055.1 Verrucomicrobiota bacterium
CGTCGAGGGTCTCTAGGACCGCCAAGGGATCCAGTTCCGCGACCTCGAACTGGAAGGAGACGAAACCTTGCCCGTCGGCGCGCGCCTCCGCTTCGGCCAGCAGGTCGGTTTCGTCGAGGATCTTGACCGGTTCCATGTCGGAAATGTTAGGCCAACTTCGGCCGATGTCCAATCAGGCGGGCGGGGTTTCCTTCGGAGCCTCGATCGGCGGGAAAAGGATGCATTTTTCGGCGACTTTCGAGCCTGCGCAGACGGCCGACCAACCTAGCTGGCCCGCGAAGGTCGTGGCCGTCGGGCGGCCGATGTTCGTCAGGAGCTTGTCGCAGGTGGCCGGCATCACCGGAGTCAGGAGGGTGCCGACGAGACGGAGGCCTTCCGCCACGTGGGCCAGGCAGGAGTCGAGCCGGGCGCGGTCGGCCGGGTCGGCGGACTTCGCGAGCTTCCACGGCGCTCGGGCCTCGATGTAGGCGTTCATCGCGCTGATGAAGACCCAGAGGGCCTCGAGGGCGTGGCTGACCTGGTATTCGGCGAAGGCTTCGGCGGATTTGCGCGAAGACTCGTCCCACAGGCGGCGCAGGTTCTGCTCGAGTTCCTCGTCCGCCGCGGCCGCCGGGATCAGGCCGGCGTAGTTGCGTCCCACCATGTTCAGGAGGCGGTTCACGAGGTTGCCCAGGTTGTGGCCGAGGTCGGCCTTGTAGCGGTTCTCGAAGGTCAGCGTCGAGAAGTCCGCGTCCTGGCCGACGACCATCTCGCGGCAGAGGTAGAAGCGGAAGGCGTCGGCGCCGTGCGTGACGGCGAAGCCGAGGGTGTCCGCGGCGTTGCCGGCGGATTTCGAGGCCTTCTGGTTGTTGACCGTCCACCAGCCGTGGACGAGCAGCTGGCGCGGCGGCTCGATGCCGAGCGCCTTGAGCATGCACGGCCAGTAGACGGCGTGGGGCGGGGAGAGGATGTCCTTGCCGATGACGTGCACGTCGGCGGGCCAGAGGCCTTTGTCGGCGACGGCCGAGTAGTAGTTGGTCAGGGCGTCGAACCAGACATAGGTGACGAAGTCGGTGTCGAACGGCAGTTCGATGCCCCAGGTCAGGCGGGATTTCGGTCGCGAGATGCAGAGGTCATTCATCGGCTCCTTGAGGAACTCGAGGACCTGGTTCTGGCGGAAGCGCGGCGTGATGAAGTCAGGATGGGACCGGATGTGCTCGACGAGCCAGGGCTGGAACTGCGTGAGCCTGAAGTAATAATTCTCCTCGGTCGTCTGGGTGACCTCGCCGTAGATCTCCGGCCAGGAGCCGTCCGGGGCGCGGTCCTTGTCGGTCAGGAACTGCTCCTGACGGGTGGAATACCAGTCCGTCTTTGACCCTTTGTAGATCAGCCCCTGGTCGAAGAGCCGCTGCAGGAAACGCCGCACGACCTGCTTGTGGCGGGGTTCCGTCGTGCGGATGTAGTCGTCGTGCGAGATGTTCAACTCGCCGAGCATGCCACGGAAGACCGAGGCGATCTCGTCGACCAAGGCCTGGGGTTCGACGCCGCGCTTGAGCGCGGTCTGCTGGACCTTCTGGCCGTGCTCGTCGAGGCCGGTCAGGAAGTGCACCTGGCGGCCGCTCATGCGTTGGTGGCGGGCGATCACGTCGGACAACACCTTCTCGTAGGCGTGGCCGAGGTGGGGCGAGCCGTTCGCGTAGTCGATGGCCGTGGTGATGTAGAACGGGCGGGACATGAGGGACCCCATAGGGATAGGGGAGACGGACGCCGCAGGACAATCCCGAAGGCGGCCTCGAGGGGGAAACCCGGCTCAGGCCGCGTCGCCGGCCCGTACGACGTGGGGCTGGTAGGCGATCTCGAACGCGTAGCTCGCGCCGGCCCGAAGGGGCATGGGCTTGTCGCGTTGCAGCGTCTGGTAGAAGTGGACCTTGCCCCAGCAGGTGCGGTGCCGAGGGTTGTCGCTGACGATTTTAGTCTCAGCCCAGGACGCATGGAAGTCGTCTTTGAGCACCTCGCAGCGATGCGATTCGGGTCCGAGCACCATGGCGTTGCCCGGCATCATGCGCGAGTGGGTCGAGGCGATCGGCAGGACCAGCCGGAATTCCTCGAGGGTGACGGCCGACTTGGCGGTGAGCAGGAATCGGCCGATGACGCGGCCGCCGACGAATTCCCAGTCCACCTTGAGGGAGGCGAGATTGGCGGAGAGTTTCTCGTCGAGCCCGATTAGGTCGGGCTGTTCGAAGCGGAAATGATAGGTCCCGGCCTTGGCGCCCATGGCGACCTGCGCGTTCTTGCCGTAGAACGACGGTGAGTAGGCCTTTCCGCCGATGGTGAATTCGGGAAGGAAGGGCGTGGTGAGCGTATTGGCGGGCCAGTCGAAGACGCCTGGCATGTGCGGGAAGGCCAGCGAGTCGGAGTAACGGTGTGCGCCGGCGGAGACCAGCGGCAGGATCACGTGCAGCCCGGACGCCGGATCATGGTAAGTGAGCAGCCCTTGTTCCTTCCGCGGTGATTTGTCGAAGGAGAAGAAGCGGCATACCGGCAGGCGGCTGGCTGGCCTGTGGACCTCCATCGCGCCGCCGATCGTCTTGGCCAGGCGCGACCACTGCGACAGGTAACGGGCCGCGTCGAAGTTGGCCATGCGCGTGGTGTGGCCCGGGATGGTGTCACGTTCGGCGTCGCGGATGACGATGAGCCCGTGCTCGGCGTCGAAGAAGGTCGTGAAGAAATGGGCATAGAGCCGGCGCACGAGGTCCCGGGCGAGCGGCTCCTTGTCGGCGGCGATCCAGCGGTCGCGCAGGGCCTGCAGCAGGAGGGTGATGCAGTGCATCTGGCCGTAGGCGCCGATGCCGCGTCCGTAGCACCAGCCCAGGCCGTCGTCGCGGACGGTGTCCATGATGACGCGCAGGTATTTCTCGCCGAGCGAACGGAGCTTCGGCAGCTTGGCGTCGCGTAGCTGGATGTTCGCGTGGAGCTGGAGCGACTGACGGATGAAGATCAGTGACACGACGCCGTAGAGGTCGAAGGCGCCGCCGAAGTTCTCGGCGTTGGCGGACTTGGAGGCTTCGTCATGGAACCCCCCGGTCGAGGCCGCGGCGATGCGTTCCATGAAGCGGTCGACGAGCGGGCCGGTCTCGTCCTTCTTCGTGAGGCCGAAGGAGAAGCGGCACACGGCCTTGGCGACGTCGAAGGCCTGGACGTGATCGTGGTGGTCGTGTTCGACGGCGAGACGTTCGTCAATCAGGGCGCGCGTGGCCTCGTCGAGCTGTTCCCAGACGGGGTTGCGTTCGCGGGTGGGACCGAAGGCGAGCAGGCCGAGGCAGGCGAAGGCCATGCCGTTGTCGGAGCCCTGGCTGATGCGGACCTGCGCGGTGATGGTGCGGGCGACGATCTCGGTGATGTTCTGGCGGTCGAGGGTGAGTTCCCCGGTGGCGCGGAAATACTCCCCGAAGGCCAGGGCGGCATGGCCCGGCTCATCGGCGCGGGAAACCTCGCCTTCGACGGGCAGGACGGTGCCGTCGGGAGCGAGGGAGTTCAGGTTGAGTTTGAGGAGGGCCTTGGTCTGGTCCAGGCACTGGCTCGCGAAATTCTGCATGCGGAAGGTTGGGATTGGGGCAGGGCATCCCCCCCGTCAATGCCACTTCGTAAAAATTCGTTATTTTGCCCTGTCTTACCCACCTCATAAGGGCGGTAAGGGCCTGACTTTAGGGCTCGAAAGCGACTTCGACCTGACATCGGCCGATTCTGGCCAGGAGGTCGCCATGGGCCTTCAGCGGTAAAGGTGGATGTCGATGGGCTTCCAAAGCCCGACCCATCCGCAGATGGTCAGCCCTTCGCGGACGAATTCCGTCCAGCCGCCGGTATCAGCCCTCGGAGGACGAGCGTCGCGGCGAGGAACAGCACCCCGATGATCAGGGCGGTCCGGCCTTCGCGGAAGAGGTCGCGTAGTTCCCGTCGGGCCATCCGCGCCCGATATTCGAAATAGTGCCGGACCGATTCGCGGACCTGCTCCGCGGCCTCGGGGTCCGCCGGCTGCTTCAGGACGACCCTGAGCCTTAGCTCGGAATCGCGCTCGTGCTCGCGGGCCCAGCTGAGGATGAACTCCTCGGCGTCATGGTCGAGGTCGCGCTCGTGGACCGGCGACGGATCCATGGTGTTGAAGAGCTGGCCGACGTGGCCGAGCCGCAGCTCGATCAGGCCGGAGGCGCCGGGGTTCTCGGTCATAAGGGTAGCGGTCCGCCCAGAGCGGACTGGAAGAAGCGGGCGCGCTTCTCGCGCATGTCGTTCGACTCGCCCGCGCCGTGGTTCGCCCCGGGCACGACATGGAACTCGATAAGGTCTTTCTTACCCGCCTTGAGCAACGCGTCACGGAAATCATAGCTGCACTTCACGTCGACGTTCGTGTCGGACTCGCCGACAGACAGGAACAGTCGGCCGCGGAGGTTGGCGGCGTAGCGCGCGCAGGAATTCTCCTCGTACCAAGGGCCGACGGGCCAGCCGAGCCATTGTTCGTTCCACCAGAGCTTGTCGACCCGGTTGTCGTAGCAACCGCAGACCGCCGCGCCGGCCTTGAAGAAATCACCATGGAGGAGCATCGCGTGGGCGGTGTTCTGTCCCCCGGCGGAGCCGCCGAAGATGCCCACGCGCGAGAGGTCCATGTTCGGCTCGGTCCGGACCAAGGCCCGCATCCAGGCGATCCGGTCGGGGAAACCGCCGTCCTTGAGGTTCCGCCAGCTCTGCTGATGGAACTCCTTGCCGCGGTGGTTCGTTCCGCGTCCGTCCATCTGCACGACGTAGAAGCCGAGCATCGACAGCTCCCGGTGGTTGCGGTGCCACCAGTTGAAGGCGCGCGGTGCGAAGGAGCCATGCGGGCCGGCGTAGATGTTCTCGATGACGGGATATTTCTTATTGGGGTCGAAGGGGTGCGGGCGTGTGACGACGCCCCAGATGTCGAACTTGCCGTCACGGTCCTT
>JBJTAX010000188.1:0-6979 GCA_046091055.1 Verrucomicrobiota bacterium
GAAACGGGCTTCGCGGTTGCCGTGGTTGACGAGGAGGGCCTTGTTCGCGGCGCAGCCCTTGTGGTCCAAGGGACTCTTGCATTGGTTGTTGTCGATCGCGGCTGAAAGTAAGCGGCCGTAGTCCATCGCCTCCCATTTGAGGGGGGAATTCGTTTCGGCCTTCTTGGCGGCGTCCTGGGCGAGGCCGGTCATCGTCACCAGCGCGAGCGCCAAGGACAAGGAAGTGCGGGTCAGGGATTTCATAGGGTAGGAAATGGGTCGGGGCGGGGCGGGGTCGGGAGGATTGCTTAAACCAGCCCCCGCTGTCCACCGAATTGGAGCGAGCCGAGAGACGGAAGTTCCTTGATCAGGGCAAATGATGGAAGAAGGATACGGTAAGAGACAAACGATGAGAGTTGCCGCCCTTTTGACAGGGACCAGCGTCAGGTGAGCGGAAACGGCCTAATAAGGGGGGCTCCGGCCTTGCTGAAAAGGAAGGGTGTCCGTTTTCTTTCAGGCCTACCCCTGTCATGCCTTCCCGCATTCTCCTCATGGCCGGTCTGTTAGCCGCCGTTCTTAACTCGGGGCTGACGGCTGCCCTGACCGCCGCGGAGCCCGCCTTGGTGTTCAATGCCACCGTCCCGAAGAACGACCTCAAGGGATCTTTCGCGGCGCAGGTCCTCTTCGCGCAGAGTCAGGTCATCCCCTCCCGTCCGCGGGAGGATGATCGCCAGCCCCGCCTGATCAGCCTGCGCAAGGCCCTCGTGATGGTGCGTCCGGTACGCGTGGATTCGGCACCGATCGCTTTCAACGAGCCGGTCGTGCTCACCGCGATCGACGGCGCCGGCAAGGAACTCGGCACGCTCACCCTGGCCGCGCCTCAGCAGTTGCCGAAGACGGCTTACTTCGTGGACGGCACGCCGGTGAAGGGCATCGATTTCACCACGCCCACCGGGAAGGTCGCGATGATCGACACCCCGGCCGAGGTCGCGAGGCTGGCCGAAGCCGCCGGCACCTTCGTCCGCGAACTGCTCGGTGGCCACGCGCTCGTCCGCATCGCCACCGCAGACGGACGCTGGACGCGGGACATCCATCTGCCTCCGGCCAAGGGCCTCGAGGGTAAGATGGTCCGGATCGACGCCGGGGCTGGCTATGGTTCGACGGTCCACTATGGCGCCGGCACCGTCAGCATCAGCCGCGGTCAGAGCGTGCTCTTCAAAAGCGCCGGCGGCCGCTGGTTCCGCGAGGGTGAGCTGGACAACAACCGCCTGATCTACGCCACCAACGCATGGAGCTGCGACCTGCCGGCGGAATGGCTGCGCCCCGGCCTGCGTCTGCGCTTCCGCAAAGGACGCGAGGAAGGCGAACTGGCCGAGCTCGATATCGGCGCGCCCACCCAGCTGCTGCTGCATACGATCGACCTCGGTTTCCTGACGACCCCGCGCGGCGCTTTCGCTTTCGCCAAGGATCCCGAGGCGCACCGCGAATATTTCCAGACCGCGCCGGTGAGCCGGCTGATCGTGAGCCAGTATGCTCCGCTCCACCTGAAGGAAGTCATGCTGCCCACGGGCGTGCTGCTCACCGAGGTCGATCCGAGCAAAGGCGGCTGGCATGAAGGCGCGATGCGCCAGCACATCGGCAAGGAACTCATCTCGCACGGCATCGACAACGCCAACTACGGTCTGCACAGCACCGCCGGCGCCGGCGAGAAGGGGCACCCGTACGCGGTCGCCCAGCTCGCGGCCCACAACAGCCGCGGCGTCTACTCGAACGGCGTGCAGGTCCACGGCGGCTCGGGCGGCAACGGCATGGTGACGCTCGACAACTCCCTCGGCAACGAGTTCAGCCACGAGGTCGGCCACAACTATGGTCTCGGTCATTACGTCGACGGCTTCAAGGGGTCCGTCCACCGCCCTGCCGACCAGATCAACTCGACCTGGGGCTGGGACGCCGACAAGCGTCGCTTCCTCCCGAACTTCTCGCCGCTCCGCACCGGCAAGGATGCCGTACTCGAGGGCCAGAGTCAGCCGCCGTTCGACGGCCGGAGCTACGGGTTCGACGCCCTGGCCGGTGGCGCGCCGTTCTCGTCCTTCAACCGCTTCACGCTCTACACGCCCAATACCGCGGCGATCATCCAGAAGTTCCTCGAGTCCAAGGCGGTCTTCGATCCGCAGTCTCCCACCGGCTTCAGCAAGTGGAACGAGTCGGCCGCGAAGATGGAACCGTTCTCGCATCGGCTCTCGGTGGGTCGCTCGGTCAGCGCGCCGGTCAAGGGGCTCAGCGAGGCGAGCCTCGCGAAGCTGCTCTCCGAATACGAGCGCGTCGAGGTCGCGATGGGCGACGGCAACTGGACGAAGGAGATCCCCTTGCCGGCGGCCTCCGTCGCCAACAAGGGTCGTTCCGTTTCGGTCGCCCATGAGGCCGGCTATAACTCCGTGCTCCTGATCAACGGCGAGCAGGTCACGGTCTCGCGTGGCTTCGCCAAGGCCTACGTGTCTGACGGCCAGAAGTGGCAGGAGGGCAAGGGTGACGAGGGTTCCTTGGAGCGTAAGCCCCAGGCCTTCGGCGTCCCGGTGGTCACCTTGCTCGGCTATTATGATCCGGCCGCGACGCTGCCCGGTTACGCCTATGCGGCCCTGCATGGCTCGCTCGGGTTCTGCTACGCGGACGACGCCGCACAGGTGAAGCCGACGGACTGCCAGCTGGTCGTGGAGACCAAGGCCGGCCTCCTGCGCTTCCGCCTAGCGGACCGCCGTATCGACGCGAAGCACCTCAACAAGTTCCACGTCAACGTGCCCGCCGCCAGCCAGCCGACCCGGTTCGCCGTCATGGTCGGCGGCAAGGTCGTCGCCCAGCGGACCATCGAGCCCACGAAGGAGAAGCTGGCCGTGACCGTCCACGGCTACGTGCCGCCCGCCAAATAAAGCCGCGATACGCAAGTTTTAGGCGGATAGCGGTTAGCGGTTGGCGGTTAGGAATGTTGAGGAGCCAAATGCCCCAAGCCGCTAATTCCGTGATTCGATGCCGACTTTCTCTGGACCTCGGGGCCTCCAGTCCTCAGGCCCTCGCATTTACTACGCCTTCCAGCACCCCGGCAGGTGTTCGTCGTAGACGCCGACGGCCTGGAGGTAGGCTTGGATGATCGTTGGGCCGACGAACTTCATGCCGCGGCGCTTGAGCTCCTTGGAGATCTGCTCGGCGAGCGGCGTGGTCGCCTGCGGCCGGCGCGAGCGACGCACGACCGGTTCGTCGTCGACGTGCGCCCACAGCCATCGCGCGAAGCTGCCGTGCTCCTCCTGGAGCGCGCGGAAGGCGCGGGCGTTGAGGGCGACGGATTCGAGTTTGCCGCGGTGCCGCACCAGGCCGGCGTCCTGCATCAGCGCGGCGACTTTCTTCGCGTCGAAACGCGCGACCTTGCCCACGTCGAAGCCGGCGAAGGCCCGGCGATAATGCGGACGTTTCCTGAGCACGGTGAGCCACGAGAGGCCGGCCTGGGCGCCTTCGAGGATGAGCTGCTCGAAGAGCCGGCGGTCGTCGCGCACCGGCACGCCCCATTCTTCGTCGTGGTAAGCGACGTAGAGCGGGTCGTCCCCGCACCAGAAGCAACGTGCCTTCGGCTTGGCCACGTCAGCCTTTGATCGAAAGGCCGCGGATCCAGGCGATCCAGCCGGCGGGCAGGCCGCGGGCGAGGGCTCCTCGCACGATCTTCTCGTGGTACAGCTTCGAGGGCAGGTGGGGGCCGGTGGGGTCGACGACCTTGTAGGCCTGGCAGTCGAGCGGACAGTCTTCCAGGCCGGCTTCGAGCACGGTCAGCTTGATGCGCTTGTAGGCCGTGCCTTCCGCCTCATCCATGCGCTTCCAATCATCGGGGGTCATCTCGTAGACCGCGCCCCAGACGCCCGGAGTGTCCTGGTCCTCGAGGATGTCGGCCGAGCCGCCGCCCCAGGTGGAGCTCGGGTGCGTGAAGGCGAGGCGATGCTTCGGCAGGAAGGCCTTGCCGCGGTAGCTCGAACCGGGGCAACGCCGCTCCATCTGGGTGGAGTCCAGATTGGATCCGTAGGCGAAGTAATACCGGCTCATGGTGAGGGCATCGGACTTTGCCCATCCCGTCACGGGATGCAAACGGATTGGGGCCGCTGTGAATATGACGTTCTCCGGGTGGGAGTTACGTCGCGTGATCGGTTCGTCAGAAGCGGCGCGTGAGGCTCAGGTAGGCCGAACGTGGCTGGGCCGGGAAGCCGAAGGCCGCCGGCGGGGCGTCCTCGCCGAAGATATTCTCGATGCGTAGCGAGATCTCGGTGCGATCGGACAGGACGCGGCGGATCCAGAGGCGCACGAACGTCGCGTCCGGGAGTTCGGTCCGGGCGTAGGCGTTCCAGTCGAAGTCCTCGCGGCCACGTAGGTGCGTCGCGGAGATGCCGAAGGTCCAGTCGTCGTCCGGCATGACCTCCGCACCGAGGGAGAGCGTCAGCGTCGGGCGGCGGAGCAGCTGGTCACCGGTCAGGCCGGTCCCGAGGAAGTAGTCCGAGGACAGGATCTGGCTGTCGAGCCCGGTCGCCGCTCCGAATAGCCGCAGCCCTTTGGCCGGACGCGTCTCCAGTCCGGCTTCCAGTCCGTGGGTGCGCGCTTCGGCGATATTGTAGGTCTGGTAGCTGATCGGATTGAAGTCGATGAGTTCGCTCAGCTCGTTGCGGAACGCCACGAGCGTCCAGGACAAGGCTCCGGGGACGCTGTTCTCGTGGCGCAGGCCGATTTCGAAACCCGTGTTGCTCTCGGGACGAAGGGGGAGGTTGAGGTGCGTGCCGTAGGCGAGGTCGTTCGCCGCCGGGGCGCGATAAGCCGTGCCGACTTTGGCATGGGCCAGCAGCTCCTTCGTGAGACGACGGGAGTAGGTGACGTCGCCGGTCGTCTTGCCCGCGAAGTCGGTGAAACGGTCGGTGCGGACTGCGGCGCGGATCCGGTCTTTGGCCGTGGCCTGCCATTCGGCGCGGGTCCAGAGACCGAGGCTTTCCTGCGTCTCGTCCCAGCTGAGGCTGTTAGTGACGACGTTGAATTGTTCGAAGGAGGTACGCTCGTAAGTCAGGCCGATTCCGAGGGTCAGGTCCGGACGGACGCGTCGGTCGACGGTCGCGGTGAGTTCGTCGCGGTCGAGCAGGTAGCGATTGGCGAACGGGACGGTGACGCTCTGGATCGAGGACCCCGCCCGCGACCAGAAGACGGAAGCTTCGGTGTCCTCGTCTTGGAATCGCAGGCCGGGCGACAGGAGCCAGCCGCCATCGCGCTGCCAGTCGGTGACGTTCGGCGGGCCGCCGAGCTGCTGGCCAGGCAGGCCGGCCTTGCCGTGGTCGGCCGAGCCGACGACGTCGAAGACCAGGTTAGGCGAAAGGCGCTGCTCGTGCTTGAGGAAGGCGCTGACCGCTTCGCGGTCGGCGTTGGGTCGGAAGCCGTCGTCATGCGTCGCGGTACGCGACAGTGCGGTGCGGGGGGTGGCGGCCTTCCCTTCGGCTGCGTTGTTCGTGAGCAACGCATAGTTCAGCGTGCCGCGACCGAAGGAGCCGCCTTCGGCGACGAGCGTGGAGCCGGCGCGGGCCGTGAGCGGGGATTGCTGACGCAGGTTGATGACGCCGCCGATGGTGATGTTGCCGTAGAGGGTGGAGGAGGGGCCGCGGAGGACTTCGACCGAGGCCAGTCCGAAGATCCGGTAGCGGCCGATCTCGTAAGAGTTGGAGAATCCTTGCGGCAGACGTCGTCCATCTAGGAGCACGGCCGTCTGGGTGGAGTTGGTGCCACGCAGGAAGAGCGAGCCGACCGAGCCTTCGCCGGACTGCTCCGTGGCGAAGACACCCGGGGCGCCGCCGAGCAGGCTCGTCAGGGTGGTCTGTCCGGCGTCGGTCGCGGCGGCCACGTCGAGACGGCTGACGGAGGGCGAAGCATCGGCCAGGGGCTTCGCCTGTCGGGTTTCGATCACGACGGTCTCAGGCAGGCGGGTCGGGGCCTGGGCGAGGAGAAGGGCGGCTAGGGTCAACATTATGTATCTTCATATCAGGATATGAAGATGTATGTCAAGGCAACATTGAGGGGCCGCCTGAGATGGGGCTGGAGAAACCGCCAGGTTATGGCATGTTACTTATTGATGGCCGCCGAACTCTCCCAGCAACCTGACCTCGGACCTGTCCGCCAGTTCTCCATCTTCGTCGAGAACAAGGTCGGACGCCTCAACGAGCTCGTCGAATCCCTGTCCGGTGCGGACGTGCACATCATGGCCCTCTGTCTGGTGGATACGACCGACTCGACCATCATCCGCATCGTGGTCGACTATCCTGAGAGGGCGGAGCAGATCCTCGACGAGCATCGTTTCGCCCATGACGACGTCCCCGTCGTGGCCATCGAGCTGCAGTCCGAGGCCCAGCTGAAGGACGTCACCGGCGTCTTGCTCAAGGCGGAGATCAACATCCACTACGTCTACCCCTTCTTGTTCCGGCCCAACGGTCGCTACGGACTCGTCGTGCGCACCGAAGCCCAGGAGCTGGCCTCGTCGGTCCTGTCCAGCCACGGCATCACCGTGCTGAGCCGGAACGACATCGCCCGCTGATTTGTCTCGAGGTAGGGACAGCACCATGTGATGTCCTTTGTCTTTTGGCCGCCGCAGGACGGACGAGGGTAGGGGCGTGGCTCCGCCGCGCCCACCTGTCTCGTGGGGGTTATTACCGGGCCAAGAACGCAGCTTTTCCTTGAATGGGTCGGTCGACTTGTTAACTTATAGGTAAGGAATGGAAATGTCCGTTCGACGCGGGTCCGGTTCGCCGGCCCGCGTTTCCTTTTAGATGAGTTTGTTGCTCAAATCATTCTGTGCCCCATCCGATCTCGTGGCTCGATTAATAAGGGGTTTCCCGCTCATGGGGCAGGTCGGCCGAAGCCGGCAAGGCCTTGGCTTGACCATCCCTCCGCACTCCCCATTAGTGAACGTCCTTCGAATCAACGAGGGACCTGGAGAGGTGGC
>JBJTAX010000189.1:0-3008 GCA_046091055.1 Verrucomicrobiota bacterium
TTGCGATTGCGGTCCGAATCGATTGGGTGGGGGGATGTCCGGCCATCCCGCCCTTTTCCTCGATCGCGACGGTAATCTGATCCGAGACCATCATCATACCTGCCGGGAGGACCAGATCGAGCTGATTCCCGGGGTCCGGCCGGCCTTGTTGGCCTGCCTGGCCGCCGGGTACCGGCTTTTCGTCCTGACGAACCAGAGCGGTATCAATCGGGGCATCTTCAGCTGGGAGCAATACCATGCCTGCAATCGCCGCATGCTCGAACTGCTCGCTCTGCCGGCGCCGGGAATCCTCGAGATCAAGGCCGCGCCGGAACGCCCGGACGAGCCGTCGGCTTACCGCAAGCCGAGCCCTCGTTTCATCCTGGAGAAGATCGCGGAGCATGGACTCGATCCGACCCGATGCTGGATGACCGGCGACCGGGTCACGGACTGGGAAGCCGGAGCGAACGCCGGCATCCGCTCCTGCGCGATGCGCAGCGGCGCGGCCAGGCCCGAAGAACTCGCGGCGGCCGCGGGCCGCGGGTTCGCGGTCCACGATGATTTCCCCGCCTTCGTCCGCGCCGAATTGAAGCTGGCTTTTTAGCCAATAAAAAGGACGAACCGTCCGGTTCGTCCTTGGTTCGCGTCGGGAGCGGAAATCAGGCCTGGGGCTTTTCCTTCTCGCACGGGCACTTGCCGTCCTTCGTTTCTTCTTCGGCGACGACGGCTTTCGGCTTTTCTTTTTCGCAGGGGCACTTGCCGTCCTTCTTTTCTTCGTCGGCGCTGACGAAGGCGGCCGAGAGGGCGAGGATGCCTACGGTGAGGGTGAGGAGCTTGAGGAACTTGGAGTTCATGGTGAGGAGACTTATCATCGCTTGTTTGCTTGGGTTGTCAACCGACCTGACCAAACGGCCGGCCCGGTTTCACCCTAAATGCCGAGAACCTTACGCAGCCGGGTTAGCTCGGCGACGGCGTTGCATAACCCACTGCCGGGAAGGTAGTTGCTTCGGTTTTCCACCTGGAAAACACGCCCGTTCCGAATGCAGGGCAAATCATGGACGAGGGGAAGCCGGCTCATCTCCCGTTTTTTTCCCTGACTCTCGACGATGACGCCGTCCGCGGGCGCGTTGCTGATCCAGAGAACCGCGTCTGGCCTGGCTGCCGCCAGTCTCTCCCAGTCGAACTTCGGCCACGCCCCAGCAGGAAGGGCGGAACGCCATCCGGCCGCCGCCATCGGTCCTGCCAGGTAGCTTTCCGGCCCGGCCATGACGCCTTCCCAGACCACCAGCAGCGAACGCGTCGGCTCATCCGGCCGCGCGCCGAGTTGGTCCGCCAGCCGCCGAGCGGTTTCGCTCCGCCCGGTCGCCGCCCCCAGCGCGAGGATGTCCGTGCGGACGGAATCGGCCGATTCGGGACTCAGCACGAGCGTGCGCAGGCCGGCTTTGGCGCACTTCTCCGCCCAGAGCGGATTCGTCATGCGGGGCAGGATGACGAGCCCGGGCCGGGTGTTCAGCAGGCGTTCGAGGTCGGGGAGGAAGACGTCGGCGTCGCGCGCGGCAGGGTGCTCCTTCGGCAACGGACACCAACGCGTGGCCATGACGATGTCGGCCGCGGCGCCGAGGTCGACCAGCGTCCGCGTCGCGCCGGGGTTGTAGCTTGCGAGCCGACGCTCTTCGGCGCCGAGCGCGAGACAGGTCGCGAGCCAGAGCAGTATCGCGCGCATCAGGCCGAGAGCGCGCGGGCGAGACGCATCGCCGCGTCGAAGCTGCCGCGGTCCGCCTTGCCTTGGCCGGCGATCGCGTAGGCGGTGCCGTGGTCGGGGCTCGTACGGACGTGCCTCAGGCCGAGGCTAAGGTTGGCCGAAGTCGAGAAGTCGACCGCCTTCAGCGGCGCGAGGCCTTGGTCGTGGTAGATCGCGGCGACGGCGTCGAATTCGCCTCGGAGGTGGCGATGGAAGACCGTGTCGCCCGGGTGCGGTCCGCTCACGTCGTGGCCTTCGGCGCGCAGGGCCTCGACGGTCGGACGGATCACGGCGGCGTCTTCCACGCCGAGCAGGCCGCCTTCGCCGGCGTGCGGATTAAGGCCGCAGACGGCGATGCGCGGCGCGTGGTCGCCGAGCTTCTTCCGGAGCGAGACGAGCGCGCGCACCGTGCGGCCGATGTCCGCGGCGGCGACGGCGCGGGGGACTTCGGCGAGCGGGATGTGCCAGGTGACGAGGCCGACGGTCAGCCTGCCTCCGGCGAAGGCCATCACGGGTTCGCCGCCCCAGCGCGCGGCGAAGAACTCGGTCTGCCCGGGAAAGGCGTAGCCCACGCCGGCGAGGCCCTGCTTGTTCACGGGTCCGGTCACGACGGCCGCGAAGCGTCCGCCCGTCGCGCCCCGCGCGGCCAGCTCCATCGCTTCGATCGCGATGAGCTGACCGGCTTCGTCGGGCCTGCCCGGACGGCTCAGGAAATCCTTCGGTCCGACGGCGATCCCTCGTCCGAACCGCGCGATCCAGTCCGCCGGTCCGATGGGCACGACCCCGGAGGCTTGTTCCGGATGGGCTTCCAGCCAGCTCGCGACGAGCTCCGGGCCCACTCCGGCCGGATCTCCGCAAGTCACGGCGATGGGCAATGCGCTCATGCCGGCGAGACGAAGCGGCCGCGTTGGCCGCCGAGGAAGAAGCCCAGGAAATCGCGTGCTTCCGGCGTCTGGTAGCGCCCCTCGGCGAGCGCCTGGCGGGCGAGCGCGGCGCAGTCCCCTTGCGCGGCGTAGACGGCATGATAGGCGCGTTTGATCTCGGCGACCGCCGCCGCGGACACGGCGCGGCGACGCAGGCCGACGAGGTTGAGTCCGGCGACGACGTTGCGGCCGTGGGCGAGCGCGTTCGGCGGGACGTCCTCCGTGATGACCGCGTTGCCCGAGACAAGCGCGCCCCCGCCGATGCGGCAGAATTGATGCACCGCGACCCCGCCGCTCACGAAGGCCTTGTCCCCGACGGCGACGTGTCCGCCGAGCATGCAGCCGTTGGCGAGGATGACGTGCGC
>JBJTAX010000190.1:0-16970 GCA_046091055.1 Verrucomicrobiota bacterium
GACGGTCCACTCCCGGCCGCCGTAGGTGACCCTGGTGCCGGCCGAGCGGGCCGAAGCCAGGGGCCGGAGTTCGGCCACGGGGAAACTCCGCTTGGCCATGAGCGCCAGCAGTTCTTGACCCACGGCGCCTGTCACGCCCACGATGCCGATGCGATATGCCATGTTCTGAATACGAGTTAGGTTTGAAGAGGGAGGTGACCGTTCGCCTGTCAGGGCTGGGTCTGGCTCCTGCGGAACATTGCATCGTCGTGTCCGTTGACCAGCAAAAACTGTGGTTTTTCGAAGGCGACGAGGTCGGGACTTTCGTCATCAGCACCGCGCGGGCAGGCCGAGGGTGCGTGCAAGACTCTTTGCGCACCCCGGACGGCCTGCATCGCGTCGGAGAGAAGTTCGGGGAAGACGCGCCGGCGGGGATGGTCTTCAAGGCCCGACGGGCCACCGGCCGGCTGGCCTCGGAGTGGCCTACACCGGAGGACAACCTGATCACCTCGCGTATCTTCTGGCTGGAAGGGCTCGAACCCGGGCACAACCAAGGTCGGGACGCCGCGGACCGGGTCGTGGACTCCCGCTCCCGTTTCATCTACATCCATGGCACGAATCAGCGTGGCATGCTCGGCCGGCCGAACAGCCATGGTTGCGTGCTCATGTCGGACGACGACATCATCGGTCTCCATCCGCGGGTCCCGGTCGGAACCATCGTGCTGATCCGTGATTAGCGCGCCGGCGGTTCAGCCGGTGCGAGCCGCACGCCGTTGACGACGGCCCAGCTTTCAAGCATCTGCCTGACCACCGGGCCGGCCGTCTTGCCGCCCCAGGTCTCGGTGTCCAGCTGCCCTTCGACCAGGACGGCGAAAGCGACCGACGGGTTGTCGGCCGGAGCGTAGCCGATCATCCAAGCCAGGTGGGCGACCTGACCTTTCTTGAAGTATTCGGCCGTGCCCGTCTTGCCGGCGAACGGCAGACCGGGGATGCGCGCGCCGCGCGCCGTGCCTTCCTCCACGCAACGCACCATCCCGCCGCGGAGCGCCTCAAGCTGGGCGCGACTCAGGCCGATCGGCGCCGCGCCGTGATGCGTGCCGTCCCGGGACACGTCATGGATGATCGACGGGGTCGTTCGGGTCTCGCCGCGGGCGAGGGAGGCGGCCACGCAGGCCATGTGCAGGGGCGTGGTGAGCAGATAGCCCTGGCCGATCGAGAAATTGGCCGTGTCGCCGTCCGTCCAGGGGCCGGCCTTGATGCGCAGCTTGTATTCACGGTCCGGCACGACGAGACCGCGGGAGGCGGCGAACGGCAGTTCGGTCAGCGGCTGACCGTCCCCTTCGGCGTGGGCGGGGTTGTCGAGCAAGGGAGAATCGAGGCCGAAGCGCCTCGACTCTGCCGCGAGGGCGTCGGGTCCGGCGCGCAGCCCGAGCTGGTAGTTCCAGACGTTGCACGAGACCGCGAGCATCTGGTCGAGGTCGACCTCGCCGTAACCGACCGGCTCATGCTCCGGAAAGTCACGGTCGCCCACGCGCAGGAACGCCCCGCACTCCAGGATGTCGTCCCAGTCCACGACTTTCTTGCGCATTCCGGCGACGGCCGTGATGACCTTGAAGGTCGAGCCCGGCGGGTACAGGCCTTGGGTCGCGCGATTCAGCCAGGCTCCCTTCTTCTCCACTTCGTCGTAGTCGGCCTGGGAGATGCGTCCGGCCAGGCGATTGGGGTCGAAGGACGGCTGGCTGGCCAGGGCCAGGATCTCGCCCGTGTCCACGGAGAGCATCACCGCGGCGGCGGGCAGAGGGGACCCCTGAGGATCCCTGACCTTCGCCAAAGCGGCTTCGGCGGAAAGTTGCACGCGGTAATCGAGCGACAGGGCGATGTTGCTCCCTTGCACCGGTTCGCTGTACTTCAGGCGGGTCTGGTTGTAGCCCGCGGAGGTCTTGGTCCAAAGCTCCCAGCCGCTGAGACCTTTGAGGATGTTGTTATAAGAAAGTTCCACCCCGGCCGCGCCCGTCTTGCCCGTATGACGGAGCTTCTGCAGCGATCCCGCGCGGCTCTCCTCGAAATCCTGGACGGCCGGCGGCAGGTCGTCCGTGTCCCTGACGTAACCGAGGACGTGCGCCGCGAGCGTCCCATGCGGGTAGGTCCGGATGATGTCCGACTCCAGCCGGATAGGCCCCTCGACCGGGAACTGCTCGATGAAACGGGCGACCGCGCGCATGCCGTCCTCAGGCGTCGGCGCCAGGCCGGCGCCCGGCAAGGCCAGGTCCGACAGCAGCGTGAAGGGCAGCGCGCGTCGTTCGCGCAGGTGGCGGCGCAGCTCCTCGATGTCGACCTTCCGGGAGGACGCGCGATCGGCTGCGGACCGGACCGGCGGCCGCGACCGGCGGACATCAGGTTTCTGCGTCTCGTCGATGACGAACCAGATCTTGTCGAGCCAGGCCTGCAAGACGTTGACCCGGGCGAGCTCCATCACGCGCTCCGCGTCGACCTGGGCCGCCTGACGGGCGCGTTCGGCCGCGAGCAGCCGAAGGTATTCCGCGCGGAACTCCTTCTGCAACGCGGCGAGATCGGCCTGGACGCTCCAGCGGGCGCGGTTGTCGACGAGGACGAAGCCGTTGCGGTCGTAGATGCGGCCTCGCGCCGGCGGCCGGAGGACGAGCCGGCGGCTCTGGCTCTCGGATTGCTCCTTCAGGTCGCCGGCCTGGATGAGCTGCCGGTAGGCGAGCCCCGCGATGACGTAGAGAAAGCCCAGGGCGAACAGGCAGAAAACCCCGTAGAGCCGGAGCTTCTCGACCGGCGTCGATGGCAGCACCTTGGTTTCGGGCGATTCGGTCACGGTTGTTCGGGCGGCGGCACGCCGAGCCGGTCCATCACGGCGTTCTGGGTGAGCGCGAGGGGGATCAGGGCGACCGCGCCGAGCACCGCCGCGAAAAAGACCTGGAGCACAAGCTGACCGAGGCGGGCGGCGATCGGCAGCTCAGCCTCCTGGGCCGCGCCGACCGACCAGAGCAGGCAGGCGAGGGCGTTGACGGCGGCGGCGGCCTGCAGCATCCGCGGGGTCGTACGCAGCCAGGCGCGGTGCGTCGAGAGAAAGACGGCGAACCCGACCAAGGGCAGGGCGAGCAGGCCGTCGGGGATCGGCCGGCGCGCTTCGAAGAGGAAACCCGCGCCGGCGGCGAGCAGCACGCATTGCCAGCGCCGCAGGCGGCGGCAGGGCGCGACCAACACGGCGCCGCTCACGAAGAAAACTAGGCCCGACGTCGCGCACGCGTCGCCGGCCAGGTCGGCCCCGAGCAACCAAGGGTAGGCCGCGAGCAGGAGGAAGAGCCAGGCCCAGCCCATGGTCACTGGAATTGATCGGCCTGCATCAGGGCTTCGCCCGGATTCTGCTTCAACGGCACCAGCACCGAGACTTCCTGCAGGTTGTAAAGATCCCGCGAAGGGACCAGGAGGCTTTCCTTGAAGTTGCCCACCTGGGTCGCGTAGGTCGCCCCGTCAAGCGTCCCGAGCGTCAGGCCGCTGGGGAAGACTCCGCCCATGCCGGTGGTGGAGACGCGCGCCGGCTGACCGGCCGGCATGGTGTAATCGTGGGGAATCACGCTGACCCGCGCCTTGGCGGAGCCAAGCGAAGCGGCGGCGACGCCGTTGACGAGGACGATGCGGTTGAGCTCGTCGCCCTCGAGGTAGGCCGTGCAGCGGAAGCCGGGGCTGGTCACGAGGTCGACTTCGCTGGTCGACAGATGGACGGCGGCGACTCGGCCGACGACGGCGTCGCCGAAGACGACCGGGGCGCCGGGCCGGATGCCGTCGTTGCGGCCTTTGCGGATGACGATGCGCTGCCACCAGGAGGCGCTCTCGCGTGTGGCGACCCGGGCCACCACGGTCAGGTACTCCGGCGAAGCCTGGTATCGGGTGATCTCACGCAAGCGCATGTTCTCGCGCCGGACATCCTCGAGCATCTTGAGCTTCAATTCCAGGCCAGCGTTGATGCGCGCGAGGTCGCGGCCGGCCGCGGCAAGCTCTGCGGTGTCCCGGCTGCGTGTCTCCCAGTAGGTGGCAAGGTCACGGGATCCGCCCAACAGGTGCAGGGCGGGCGCCTGGAACTCGGCGAACGCCTCGCGGTTCAGCCGGCGGACAGCGCTGGGCAGCAGGATCCAGCCCGCGACGAAGACCGCGAGGGCGACATAAGAGGCACGGGCTCCTTGACGGTTCTGGTCCATGGCGGGAAGGCCCGCGAAGGGGTCTTAGTCTCGACCGCTCCAGCGGGAGGAGTTGGCGAGGATCTTGCCGGTGCCGTTCACCACGGCGCAGAGCGGGTCTTCGGCGACGAACACGGGCAGGCCGGTGGCCTCGGAGATGGCGCGTTCGATCTTGCGGATCAGCGAACCGCCCCCGGCGAGGACGATGCCGCGGTCGACGAGGTCGGAGGAAAGCTCCGGCGGGATACGTTCCAGCGAGCCTTTCACAGCCTCGATGATCTGGTTGATGTTGTCGGCCATGGCCTCGCGGACCTCCTGCGAAGTGAGGTGCAGCTGGCGGGGCAGGCCGGTCACGTTGTCGCGCCCCTTGACCTCGAAGGTAAGCTCCTGCTCGAGCGCGTAGGCCGAGCCGATCTTGATCTTGATCTCCTCCGCCGTGCGTTCGCCGATGATCAGGTTGTAGGAATTGCGGATATACTTGATGATCGACATGTCGAACTCGTCGCCGCCGACGCGGATGGAACGGGCATGGACGATGCCGCCGAGCGAGAGGACGGCGACCTCGGTCGTGCCGCCGCCGATGTCTACGATCATGGACCCCGTGGGCTCCTCGACCGGCAGGCCTACGCCGATGGCGGAGGCGACGGGCTCAGGGATGGTGATGACGTCGTCGGCGCCGGCGCGATAAGCCGAGTCCATGACGGCGCGACGCTCGACGGCGGTGATGCCGAAGGGCACGGCCACGACGACGGTCAGGTTGGTGAAGAGGGATTTGCGGGCGACCTTGCCGATGAAGTAGCGGAGCATGTGCTCGCTGATCTCGAAGTCGGCGATGACGCCGTCCTTCATCGGGCGCAGCGCCTGGATGTCGCCCGGCGTGCGCCCGAGCATCATGCGCGCCTCGTTGCCGACGGCGATGGGCTTGCGCGTGCTCGTGCGGATGGCGACGACGGAGGGTTCGCGCAGGACGACCCCGCGGTCCTTGAGGAACACGAGGGTGTTCGCGGTGCCGAGGTCGATGCCGATGGCTTGGTTGAATAGCCCGGGGAAGCGCTTGAACATCAGGGTCGTGGTGGTTTCCCTTATGAACAGTTTATTCACAGCATAGTCAAACGAAACTTCGGCCGCCAAGGCCTCGCCCGGGACGACATAAGATTCATCCGGACAGCAACATAGGCCGTCCGGACCGCCTGGCCGCCTGCGGTGTTCACATCCGGGGCCGTTGGCCGGCGCCGCCTCACCGGCGGCCCTGCGGGAAGGCTTCGGTCCGCCACCAGCATGAACCTTGCGGCCTGACCGCAGACTCGTAGACCAAGATCACCCCAATCCCATGACTCCAAAGCTCGATCGTCGTTCCTTCCTGCGTCAGACCGGCATGGCCGCCGCGGCCATCGCCGTCACCGGTTGCGCTTCCTCCTCATCGTCCGGCCGGGCTCCGGCGGTCACCTCGACGCCCACGCCGAGCCGGAAGCTCAACCTCGCCGCCGTCGGTTTCGGCGGGGTCGGCCGGAGCAACGTAAGGAATTCCGCCGACGAGAACATCGTCGCGCTGTGCGACCTGGACCTCGGTCGCTGCGCCGTGACCATCAAGGACTTCCCGAAAGCGGCGCTCTTCACCGATTTCCGCAAGATGCTCGACCAGCGGAAGGACATCGACGGGGTCATCATCGCCACGCCCGACCACTCCCACGCCTACATCGCGATGGAGTGCATGCGTCGCGGTAAGCACGTCTACGTGCAGAAGCCGATCTCGCATTCGGTCTTCGAGGCCCGCATCCTCACTGAGTCGGCCCATAAATACAAGGTCGTGACCCAGATGGGCAACCAAGGCCACTCCGGCGAAGGCATCCGCCAGGTCACCGAATGGATCGCCGCCGGCCTCATCGGCGACGTCCGCGAAGTCCATGCCTGGACCAACCGGCCGATCTGGCCGCAGAGCAGCGAGATGGACCGCCCGTCCGAAGTCCAGAAGGCGCCGGAGGGCATGGACTGGGATCAGTGGTGCGGCCCCGCGCCGTTCCGACCTTTCCACGCCTCCTACCATCCGGGCAAGTGGCGGGCCTGGTGGGACTTCGGCACGGGTTCGCTCGGCGACATGGGCTGCCACATCATCGACCCGGCCTTCATGGCGCTAGACCTGCGCTATCCGATCAGCGTCGAAGGCAACGTCTCGACCGTCTTCGAGACCTTCGGCAAGAAGACCACCGGCAAGTTCGAATCCTATCCGCGATCCTCGGTCGTCCGCTTCAAGTTCCCGGCCCGCGGCGACAAGCCGCCCGTGACCCTGACCTGGTGGGACGGCGGCCTCATGCCCCCGCGTCCCGATGAGCTCGAGGATGACATGCCGTTCGGCGACCCTAACGGAGGCTGCCTGTTCATCGGCGACAAGGCCAAGCTCGTCTGCGGCTGTTACGGCCTCAATCCGCGCATCCTCAACGCCGACCTGCGCGAAACCTCCAAGAAACTGGAGAAGACGATCCCCCGCATTCCTGGCAATTCCTCCGGCCACGAGAAGGACTGGATCCGCGCCTGCAAGGGCGGCCATGCAGCGTCCTCGAACTTCGACTATTCGGGACCGCTCTCCGAGATGGTCCTCATGGGCAACCTGGCCTCCCGTTATCCCGACCGCAAGCTGCTCTGGGACGGCCCGCAGATGCGCGTGACCAACGACAAGGACGCCGACGCCTACGTCCGCCGCGAATACCGCAAGGGCTTCGAACTCGGCACCTGAGCCGGTTCAGCGCAATGCCAGCGTCGTCAGGATCGCGCCGCCGAGGGCGATGCGGTACCAGGCGAAGACGCCGAGGCCGCGCCGTGAGACGTAGGCGACGAGCCATTTGACGGACACGAATGCCGTGACGGCGGCGATCAGGAGACCCAGGCCGGCCGGACCGGCCGGGTAGACCTGTGTCAGCGCAGGACCCAGCGACCACATCTTATAGAGCGACGCCGCGGAGAGCGTGAGCAGGCCGACCAGGAAGGAGAATTCCGTGGAGGCCGCATGGGATAGTCCGACCAGACGTCCGCCCAGGATCGTCGCAAGCGAACGACTCGTGCCGGGGATCAGCGCGCAGCACTGGCAAAGGCCGACCGTGAGCGCAGAGCGCCAGCCGAGCGCGGCGACCTCGTCGCCTTGGGCGGGTCGGGACGGCAGGAGCTTCTCCGCGACGAGGATGGCGATCCCGCCGACGACCAAGGCTACCGCGACGACTTCCACCGAGAAGAGGGTGGCGGCGATCGTGTCCTTGAACAGGAAGCCGAGCAGGGCGGCGGGGAGGAAGGCGACGACGAGGGCGAACGCCGGTTGTAGCGAGGCTCGGTCGCCGCGAACGACGCCGACCAGGAGACCGCTCAGCCGACCGAAGAACGCCACGAGCACGGCGAGGATCGCGCCGAGCTGGATGATGACGATGTACTCGTCCGCGACACGTTCCATCGAGACCGCGCGGTCCTTGCGGTCGGTGACGCCCGACACGGTGACGTCGGCGAACTTCGGCACGCCGAGCAGGCTGTCACTCAGGATCATATGACCGGTCGAACTCACCGGCAGGTACTCCGTGACGCCTTCGACCGTGCCGGTGACGAGGGCGCGAGCATAGGTGAACTCACGTCGCATTTCTTCAGGCGTCACCGTCGGACCATAACCCGCTAAAGCGGGCAGGGAGGACAGCAGCCACAGGCCGAAGGCGAGACGAAGCATTACCGAGCATTAGGCTCATGGCCGTGCCGGGGCAAGGAATCCCGCAAAAGCCCTTGTCGCTTGCCCTTGAGCAAGGTTCCCGCTTTATGCATGGCATCAAACCATGTCGGCCTCCTGCCTCATCCCGACCACCGAACCTCGCTTCCGCGTGCCGGACGCCCGCGGCCGCTTCGGCCAGTTCGGCGGCATGTATGTCCCCGAGACGCTGATGACGCCCTTGCTGGACCTGACCAAGGCCTACGACGAGGCCCGTCGCGACCCTGCTTACCAAAAGGCCTTCGCGGACATGCTGCGCGATTACGCCGGCCGTCCGACCGGCCTGTATCACGCCGAGTCGCTGACCAAGCATGTCGGCGGCGCCCGCATCTACCTCAAGCGCGAGGACATGCTCCATACCGGAGCCCACAAGATCAACAATGTCATCGGCCAGGCCTTGCTCGCCGTCCGCATGGGCAAGAAGCGCATCATCGCCGAGACCGGCGCCGGTCAGCACGGTACGGCGACGGCCGCCGTCTGCGCACGCTTCGGGCTCAAGTGCGTGATCTACATGGGCGCGACCGACATGGAGCGCCAGGCCCTCAACGTCTACCGCATGCGCCTCATGGGTGCCGAAGTCCGTGGCGTCGAAGCGGGCCAGCGTACGCTGAAGGAGGCCGTCAACGAGGCCATGCGCGACTGGGTGACCAACGTCCGCGAGACCCATTATATCCTGGGCACGGCCTACGGCTCCCATCCGTATCCGATGATGGTCCGCGATTTCCACCGGATCATCTCGATCGAATCCAAGCAGCAGATCCTCCGCGCCGAAGGCCGTCTGCCAGACGCCATCGTCGCCTGCGTCGGCGGCGGCTCTAACGCCATCGGCGCCTTCTTCGAGTTCCTCGACGAACCCGGCGTGCGCCTGGTCGGCGTCGAAGCCGGCGGCCGCGGCATCAGCCGAGGCGAACATGCCGCGCGTTTCGCCGAAGGTCGACTTGGCGTCCTGCAGGGCTGCATGACGAGCATCCTCATGGACGGGGAAGGGCAGATCGAAGGCACGCATTCCGTCTCCGCCGGCCTCGATTACGCCGCCGTCGGTCCGGAACACGCTTATTACCGCGAAAAAGGACGTCTCGAGTTCGCTTACGCCACCGACGACGCCTGCCTCGAAGCCTTCCAACTGCTTTCGCGCACCGAGGGCATCATCCCGGCCCTCGAGTCGAGCCACGCCGTCGCGCAGGGCGTTAAGCTCGCCGCTACGCTCCCGAAGGAACAGGTCGTGATCATCAACCTGTCCGGCCGCGGCGACAAGGACGTGTGGAGCGCCGCCCGCGCCATGGGCACCGAGATCAAGCTCTGACCATGGCCGTTTCCTCGATGACAGGCTTCGGCCGCGCGGAGATCGACCTCCCCGGCGTCCGCCTTTCGGTCGAAATCGCCTCGGTCAACCAGAAGAACCTCCAAGTCTCGGTCTTCGGGCCAGATGCGTGGCCCGGACTCGAATCCGCGGCCTCCGGCTGGATCCGCGCCCGCTTGCAGCGTGGCAAGGTCACGGCCCGCGTGACGCAGGCCGCCGCTTCCGCGTCGACTCGTCAATGGGACGCCGAAGCCGTGGCCGCCAACCTGGACGAACTCGCCAAGCTCGCGGCCCGCTGCGGCGTGAAGTTCTCGGCCGACGGCGAACTCTTGCTTCGGCTCGCCGAAAGCAGCCGCCGCCCGTCGGTATCGCTCCCGGACTTCGTCGAAGCCGAGGCCGCCGTCCGCGCCGCCTTCGAAGAGGCCCTGCGCCACCTGGTCGCCATGCGTCTGGCCGAAGGGGCCGCCTTGGCGAAGGACCTTCAGCAGCGGCTCGCCAGGATGACCGAGATGGTCGCCGGCATAGAGCAGGGCGAGCAGGGCGCGCCGGCCCGTCATCGCGACGCGATGCTGAGGCGCCTCAAGGAAGCCGGCCTGACCCTCGATGTGACCGACGAGCGGGTCCTCAAGGAGCTCGCGTTGTTCGCCGACCGTGCCGACATCAACGAGGAAGTCGTGCGCCTGCGAAGCCATCTTGCTCAATTTTCGGCCGAATTCGGACTGCCCAACGTGGGCCGGAAACTCGATTTCCTCATCCAAGAGCTCCTGCGCGAGGTGAACACGATCGGCAGCAAGGCCTCGGAAATCGCCACGACCAAGCTGGTTTTGGAGGCCAAAACCGAGATCGAGCGGATCCGGGAGCAGGTCCAGAACCTGGAGTAAGGTTTTTCGGGTGCGGTATTGCCACAACCGCTTTCCCATGCCTTTGTCTATCAACACTTACGCAACGTCATGTCCAACAACCTCACCAAGCGCGACATCGTCCTCAAGATTTTCACGGACAAGGGTTACCCGCAGAAGCATATCCGCGACTCGGTCCAGATGACCCTCGACGCCATCAGCGAGGCGCTGCTCGCCGGCCGCGACGTCGAGCTCCGCAATTTCGGCGTCTTCCAAGTCCAGGTCCGCAAGAGCCGCATCGGACGCAATCCGAACCGTCCCGAAACGGATGTCGTGATCCCGAAGCGAGCGGTGATCAAGTTCAAGGCCGGGAAGGAACTGAAGGCCAAGCTGAAGTCCTACGACGTCGAGAAGCCGGCTCAGTAACCTCGCTCCGCGATGTCCGACATTCGAACGCTCCCCGGCTTCCGGGAGTTCTATCCTGAAGACCGCGCCGTCCTCGGACATGTCATGGACGTCTGGCGCCGCGCCTGTCGCCGCTATGGTTTCCGCGAATGGGAGTCGCCCGTATTGGAGCCGCTAGAGCTCTTCACGGAGAAATCGGGCGAAGAAATCGTCCGGCAGCTCTTCAATTTCGAAGACAAAGGCGGCCGCAAGGTAAGCCTGCGACCCGAGATGACCCCGTCGCTGGCCCGCATGGTCGGCGCCAAGGCCAACGGCATGCCCAAGCCGATCCGCTGGTTCGCGATCGGCGAGAACTACCGCTACGAGAAGCCCCAGAAGGGCCGGCTCCGCGCCTTTTACCAGCTCAACGCCGACCTCCTCGGCGAAGCCGGTCCCGCGGCCGACGCCGAGATCATCGCGCTGTGCGCAGACTGTCTCCTGGGCTTCGGCCTGACGCAGGAGGATTTCCGCATCCGCGTCTCCGACCGCACGCTCTGGTTCCGTTACCTCGCCAGCCTCGGCGTGCCTGAGGCCCAGGCCGTCGCCGTGCTCGGCGTCGTCGACAAGCTCGAACGCGGTTCGCCCAAGGACCTCCTCGACGCCATGACCGCGGCGCTCGCCGGCACTTCCGTCGATCCCGCCAAGGCCCTCGAAGCCGCCCGGGCGTTCGCGAACACCAAGTCGCTCGCCGACATCGAACAGCTCGCCGCCGGCGACGCCGCGATGACCGAGCGCGTGGCCGACTGGAAGCAGCTTCTCGGCACGCTCGCCGCCATGGGCTTCGCGGAGTGCGTCGCCATCGACCTCACCATCGTCCGCGGTCTCGCTTATTACACCGGCTTCGTGTTCGAGGCCTTCGAGACGGGCGGGGAGGCCCGCGCGCTCGCGGGGGGCGGCCGCTACGACGCCTTGGTCAAGAAACTCGGCGGTCCCGACCTCCCGGCCGTCGGTTTCGGCATGGGCGACGTGACCTTGCGCGACCTGCTGGAACTCAAGAAGCTCATCCCGGCCGATGCCGACGGACCTGACTTCTACGTGATGATCCTCGGCGACGACGCCCGTGACGCCGCGCTCGCGGACCTCGCCAACCTGCGGCGGGCCGGCTTCCGCGTGGAATACAACCTGAAGGACGGCAAGTTCCCGAAGCTCATCCAGGCCGCCGAAGTCGCCGGCTCCAAGTACGCGCTCGTCTATGGCGGCGCCGAGGTGGCCAAGGGCGTCGCCAAGGTGCGCAGCCTCGCTGACCGCGCCGAGGCCGAAGTGCCGCGCACGGATCTCGTCCCGGCCCTCCGCGCGGTGCTCGAGGAAGGCATGCGCGCGATCCAGCCCTGAGCCCATGACCGAGCAGACGCGCCAGTACCAGGCCATGGCGAAGACCGCCTCCTGGACGATGGTCTCGCGCGTCCTCGGACTGTTCCGCGACCAGCTCACCGCGGCGGTGTTCGGCGCTTCGGCCATCGGCTCGGCGTTCGTCATCGCCTTCCAGATCCCGAACCTCTTCCGGCGTCTCCTCGGCGAAGGCGCGCTGAGCGCGGCCATCGTGCCCGTGCTGGCGGACAAGTCCGTCAAGGACGGCAAGCTGGCGTCGCTCGGCTTCCTCAACTTCGTCCTGCGCAAGGTGCTGCCTTGGATGGTCGGCCTTACGCTCATCGGCATCGGGTCGGCCTTGGCCTTCGATTTCGCCTCGGCCGGCAGGAACGATGCGGCCGTGCTCACCGCGATCTGCATGCCGTACATGCCGCTCATCTGCGTCGCCGCCTTGTTCACTTCGGCGGTGAATCTCTCCGGTCGTTTCGGCCTCGCGGAGATCGCCTCCGGGGTTCTGAACCTCTGCATGATCGTCGCCTTGGGCGTCTTCGGCGAGAACTTCGCCTCGAGCGACATGGACAAGGCCGTCTGGCTCTGCGTCGGCGCCTTGGTCGGCGGCGCCTTCCAGCTGCTCATCCCGCTCTGGGGGCTGCGCCACGAAGGTTGGCGCCCCGGCCTGGTACATGCCGACGAAGCCGCCTGGAAGACCCTCGGCGTAGCTTTCCTGCCGGCCGCGCTCGGCGCCGGCGTCCAGCAGGTCAACGTCCTGATCTCCCGGGTGCTCGCCTATGACGTCAGCGACGCCGGCCTGATGTATTACTACGTCGCCAACCGGATCGTCGAACTGCCCATCGGCCTTTTCTCGGCCTCGGTCGCCGTCGTGATCTTCCCGGCGCTCGCGACCGCCTTCGCCGGCCGAGACGCCGCGGCGCTGGCGCGCAACTACGGCCGCGGCATGCGACTCGTCCTGGCCGTCAACGTCGGGGCCGCGTTCGGCCTGGCCGCGCTGGCCGTGCCGGTAGTCCAGCTCTTGTTCCGATACGGACGCTTCGACGAAGGCAACTGCCTCGCCACCAGCCATCTCCTCGTCCTCTTCGCCGTCGCCATGCCGTTCCATGCGATGATCTCGATCGTCACACGGGCGCTGAACGTCGCCGGGCGGACGCGCTCGACGTTCATCGCCGCGCTCCATGCGCTGGCCGTGAACGCGGCCGGTTCGGTGACGGCGGTCGGCATGGGGCATGGCGTCGAAGGCCTCGCCGTCGCCAACGCCGCGTCGACCGTCTGGCAGTATCTCGTGCTCAGGCATTACCTGCGGAAGCACGCGCCGGAGTTCCTGACGGAAAGCCTCCTGAAACCCGCCCTCCAGGTCTTCTTCGGCTCCGTCATCCTCGCGATCATCGCCTTCAACGGCTACAGCTTCCTGCACGCCGTCCTCACCGGACACATGGGCGAGAAGCTCAACCTGATCGTCTCGATGGGCGTGGCCGGCATCGCCGGCATGGTGTTCTACGCGATCTACCTGGACAAGCTGGGCTATCCGGAACGTGACCTGCTGCGCGGCTATGCCAACAAGGTGCTGCGCCTCGTCGGCGTCCAGCTCAAGGCTTGAACCTGGCTTCGCGGTAGGCCTTCGGCTGGTAGCGACGCAGCAGGGCTTCGAGGATCGCGACCGTCTCGTTGTCGATGACGCCGTCGACCTTCGCCGGACGGAAATGCCGCTGGAAGGATTCGACGCCGAGCTTCAGGCCGGCCTCGCCGGGCTCGAGGACATAACCATAAGCCGACAGAAGGGCGCGCACATGTTCGGGCGAGATCTTTCGTTTCTTCGCAAGGTTCTCCGCGACCTCGTTCGGCAGCGGCCAGGCGCCGATACCGAGCGAGGCCAGCTTCGCCCAAGGAAACTTCGAACCGGGATCGACCTTGCGACCCACGGCGATGTCCGAGTGCGCCAACACGTTCCATGGCTTGATATCATGCCGACGGATGATCTCCGCACACAACGCGAAGAGGATGTCCGCCTGAGCGTCGGAATACGGATACACGTTGCCGTCGTAGTTGATGATCTCGATCCCGATGGAGTTCTGGTTAAGGTTCACCAGTTTGCCCCAGGCGCTCTTTCCGGCATGATAGGCCGCAAGGTTCTCGGGCACCATGCGGATGACCCGAGGCTTAAGCTCGTCGGTGACCAGGTAGTGGACTCCGACCTTATGCTTGGGGTCCTTGCCTTGAAGGATGTCCAAAGAGGAGGGCAGGGAGCCCGCGGTATGGTGAAGGATGAGGCAGGTGATCGGTTCCTTGCGCGGTTCGGCACCCAAGGACCCCGGACCTTGCTCGATCATGAGCCCCGTGAACTTCGGCTCCGGCGGAACCGGCTTGACCTCGGGCTTAGGCGCCGTGCTGCACCCGGCGAAGCCCAGGGAAAAAACGACCCCGATCAGCCCTAGAAGGCAATATGAGCGGAAGGGGGCGTTCATAGGGTATGTCCTGATAACCTAATAAATCGCGGGCTTACCCCAAGATAAAACGAAATACGGTAATTTTACCAATAGATACAGGCTATATCATAATTAGACATAATGTATATTGTGCGAAATATATGACAGGACGGATACCGCGGAGAATTGCGTTATTGATTGGTCGATTGGGAACGCTCATAACGCTGGTTCCGCCAACCGCGAACCCTCCAGATTTATGAAAGTAGCCCGCCACATCATCGAAGCCCGTCGAGAATCCATCGCCAAACTTCTTTCCAAAGTCGGGTACGTGCCGGTCCTGGAGATCTGCAAGCAGTTCAATGTGTCGGAAGCGACGGCTCGCCGCGATCTGACCGAATTGGAGAACCAGCGGCGCATCACGCGCACGCATGGTGGCGCGCTGTCCGACTTCAACCGCAACTTCCCGCCGCTCGACGACCGCAAGATCGAGGACGCCGAAGCCAAGCGCCGGATCGGCAACCTCGCCGCTTCCCGGGTCAAGGCCGGCATGACGGTCTACCTCGACTCGGGCTCGACCATCTTCTTCGCCGCCGAAGCCATCGCCTCCGCCGGGGTGCCGGATCTGCAGATCGTCACGACCTGCCTGCCGACCGCCCAGCTGATCTCATGCCTGCCCGGCGTCGAAGTCTATATTCCCGGGGGACTCTTCCTGACACGGCACGCGATGGTCGCCGGAGACCGCACGCTCGAAGAAGTCGCCCGCTGGAACTTCGACGTGGCCTTGCTCGGCGCCGAAGGCATCGACGAGAACGGCCTCTGGAATTCTCAGCGCGACATCTCGCACCAGCAGCGCGAAGTCATCCGTCGCAGCGACGAAGTGTTGATCTGCATGAACAAGGTCAAGCTCGGCCGCGGCGGTCCTTGCGCCGTCACCCGCGACGTCTCCTCTTTGTTCCTGGTCACCGATGCCGACGCCGCCGCCGTGCAGAAAGCCAAGGTCAAGCTGCTCCCGGAACGAGTCCTCACCGCCGTCGCCTGAAACCGCGCCGTCCTCCCGAGGCATGTCCGCCGAAGCGATCCAGCCCCTCCTGGAGCTGTCCCATCAGCTCGGACACGACCGTCTGCGGATGGCCATCCTGGGCGAAGGCAACACTTCGGTCCGGCTCGACGATGACACCTTCGCGGTCAAGGCTTCCGGTTCGAACCTCGCCAGCCTCACGGCCGCCGATGTCACCACCTGCGCTTTTGACCGACTGCTCCCGTTGTTAGACAGGACCTCGGCGACCGATGTCGAAGTCGATCAGGTGTTGCTCGCCGCCCGCCTGGGTTCGGCCGCCAAGAAGCCTTCGATCGAAGCCCTCTTCCATGCCTACCTGCTCACCCTGCCCGGCGTCCGTTGTGTCGGCCACGTGCATGCGATCGCCGTCAACCAGGTCCTGTGCTCGCCGCGCGCCCGGGAGTTCGCCGCGAAACGCGCCTGTCCGGATGAGATCGTGATGTGCGGCGTCGAGTCGGTCTTCGTGCCTTACGCCGAGCCCGGCCTCGGACTTTCTCGGGCCATCCGCCGCGAGGTCGTCGCGTTCGTCAAGCGTACCGGTCGCGACCCTAAGATCATCCTGCTGCAGAACCACGGTATCATCGCCATCGGCGCTTCCCCCAAGGCTGTCCTCGGCTCCCTGCTCATGGCCGAAAAAGCCGCCGAAATCTTCGTCGGCGCCGCCGCCCTCGGCGGCCCCGTCTTCCTGACATCGGCCCAATGCGAACGCATCGCCGGACGCCCCGATGAACATTACCGGCAGAAAATGCTCGGTATGTGACCCAATCCCCCTCCCCTTCTGACCATGTCCCATTACCTCGCCATCGACCTCGGAGCCGAATCCGGTCGCGTCATCCTCGGCCAGCTCAAGACCGGTAAGTTCACCATGAAAGAGGTGCATCGTTTCTCCAACGGCGCCATCACCGCCAACGGCACCCTCCGCTGGGACATCATCCGCATCTTCCGCGAGATCCGCATCGGCCTAGCCAAAGGCGCCAAGCTCGGCCCCATCAAGTCGGTCGCCTGTGACTCCTGGGGCGTCGACTACGTGCTGCTCAAGGGCGACGGTCCGCTGCTCTCGCTGCCTTTCACCTACCGCGACGAGCGCAGCTTCAAGGCGTACGAGCTGGCCATGCGCCGTTTCTCCCAGAGGGAGATCTTCGAAGGCACCGGCATCGCCTCGATCCCGATCAACACGCTCTACCAGCTGTTCGACGACGCCGAGAACCGTCCGGAGATGCTGCAGTTCGCCGACAAGTTCCTGCTCATCGGTGACTACGTCACCTGGCTGCTGACCGGCAAGGCCCGCGCCGAAGAGACGCTGATCTCCGGCAGCCAGTGCTGGGATGCCCGGAAGCGCGAATGGGCCTGGCCGGTGCTGAAGAAGCTCGGCATCCCGAAGCATATCTTCCCGAAGCCCGTCGCACCGGGCGTGAAGCTGGGCAAGATGCTGCCGTATCTCGCCAAGGAGACCGGCCTCGGCAAGGCCGAGGTCGTCACCACCTGCGCCCACGACACTGCCGCCGCGGTCGCCGCGGTGCCCGCCACCAAGGGCGATGACTGGGCCTACCTTTCCTCCGGCACCTGGTCGCTCCTCGGCGTCGAACTCCCCAAGCCGCTCGTCAACGAGACGGTCCGCAAGGCCAAGTACACGAACGAAGTCGGCTTCGGCGGCACGTCTCGCTTCC
>JBJTAX010000191.1:0-16628 GCA_046091055.1 Verrucomicrobiota bacterium
TCCCTCTGGCTCGCGCGTTGTTACGCCGGCGGCACCCGTACGGTCCGCGGCATGGAGGCGCTGTCGTTGTCCATCCCGCCGATCCCGGGCCAGTCCGTGCTGCGCCGCGCCGGCTGCGAGAACCTCACGACGTGGGGCTCGGTCCTGCAGGCCAAGGGCTACGAGACGGCCTTCCTCTACGGCGGCGATGGGTTCTTCGACAACATGAACACCTTCTTCGACGCCAACGGCTACGAGGTCGTCGACCTGCCGCACCAGCTTAAGCTGGGCAAGCAGCCGACCTTCGCCAACGCCTGGGGCGCCTGCGACGAGGACGCTTTCGCGTGGTCGCTCGAGGAGGCCGACCGCGCCCATGCCGCGGGCAAGCCCTTCCATCACTTCGTGATGACGACGTCCAACCACCGGCCGGACACGTGGCCGGCCGGCAGGATCGCTCCCGGTCTGGTCGGCCGCGAAGGCGGCGTCGCCTATACCGACTACGCCATCGGGGCCTTCCTGAAGGCAGCGCAGACGAAGCCTTGGTTCAAGGACACGGTCTTCGTCATCGTCGCCGACCACTGCGCGTCGGTCGCCGGCAGGCGCGAGCTCGAGGTGCGCAAATATGAGATCCCGCTTTTCATCTGGTCGCCCGGCAATATCGCGCCCCGCAAGGTCGACACGATGATGAGCCAGATCGACGTCGCGCCGACCGTGCTCGGCCTGCTCGGCGTCGATTATCTCTCGCGATTCGTCGGCGCCGACGCGCTCGCGCCGTCATACCGCCCCCGTGCCTTCATCAGCAACTATCAGAAGGTCGCCCTGTTGCGGCCCGACGGCCTCCTGACGGTCCTCAAGCCGGTGCGGCAGGCGGTCCAATATCAGGCCGACCTCGCGACGGGCGCCTTGACGCCGGTGACGACGCCCGATGCGGCGGCGGTCGAGGAGGCGATTCACTACTACCAAGGCACCGATGAGCTCTTCAACCATGGCGGACTCCAGAACCCCGAGAAACCTCGCGCCCGTTGAGTCGCGCTCGCTGTTCTCGCCGGCGATCGTCCTCGCCGCCGTCGTCGGCTTCTTCGGCTTTGCCGGCACGGGTGGCGACGCCCTCGACCATTGGTTCCAGGGGTTCTTCTGGGACGGCAAGGCCTGGCTGATCCCGCATGGCCACCCGCTCGGTGACGCCTTGGCCTACCGTGGCCCCAAGGCGCTTATCATCATCTGGGCGGTCTTGCTGATCCTGGCCGCGATCTTCGCCCGCCGCGTACGCATGCGCGCCTTGTTCCTCCTGGCCTGCCTCGCGGTCGTGCCGATCGTCTCCACCCAGCTGCGCGCCGTCACGAACATGGCCACGCCGCTGGAGCTCAAGACCTACGGGGGCGTCTACGAGCACCTGCTGCTGTTCGATCCGAAGCCGGCCGGCTATCCCAGCCATGCGTTCCCCGCGGGCCACGCCAGCGGCGGCTTCGCCTTGATGGGGCTGTATTGGATCCTCGGCACGCGCCGTTGGCGCGGCCTGGTCCTCGGCCTCTTCGTCGGGTCCTGGATGGGTTTCTATCAGATCGCCCGTGGCGAGCATTTCCTGTCCCACACGCTGGCCACGGCGGCTTTAGCCTGGCTGCTCTGCGCGGGCCTGGCCTGGGCGATGAGGCGTCCGCTGACCCGCGAGGTCAGTTCACCCAGTTGACGATGTTGTCGGCGCGGAAGGGGCCGGCGGGGTCGCCGGTTTCCTCGAAGTAGGTGGCCGGGACGATGCCCGTCTGCTCCATCTTGCCGCTGCTGGAGCCGGTGGGATCCCAGTATTCTTCGGGTTTCGGCGCGTCGCCTTCGGTGGCCGGGTCGACGAAGTTGGCCGAGCAGGACACGGCCAGGAAATTCGGCGACAACCATTGCTTGTGCGAACCGATGACGCGGTAGCGGTAGTCGTAAGGATTACCCCAGGCGTCGATGAACTGGTAGCAGAGGGCGGCGTCGTCGATGTTCGCGTTATCATTCGTCGTGATATCATCGAAGCTCAGGAAGCTCCGTTTCTGCCGATTGGAGCCCGGCAGCTCCGTGCTGTTGAAGGCCAGCAGCTGCGGAGCCTCGCCCGGCGTGGTGAAGCGGATGAGTCTGCGGCCGAGGAGCTGGTCGAGCAGGTTGCGCCGCGGCGTGTCGCCGGAGATCGAGGAGCAGTAGGGGAAGTCGCCGTAGGTCTTGCGGTAGCCTTGGCAGGCCATGGAGATGGCCTGCATGTCGCCGCGCGACCTTGATTTGTTGCGGGCGTTGTTGGCGGCCTTGAACAAGCCGAAGGCGATCGAGGAGAGGATGCCGATGACGGCGATCACGACCAGCAGTTCGACCAGCGTGAAGCCGGGGCGTCGGACGAGGGGGCGGGGCATGGGAAAAGGCTCAGATGTGGCGGGAGTCGTCCTCGTCCTTCTTGACGTAACCGGAGTCCTGACGCTGGTGGTTGACGGCGTTCTTCTTCAGGTAAGCCTGATAGACGTCGTCGGCGGACATGCCCAGGACCTGGGCGATGGAGATCAGGAAGTGGAAGAGGTCGATGACCTCCACCTTGGCGTTCTGTTCGTCGAACTTCTGGTACTTGGCCCACCACTTCCAGGGCACGGAATCGGTCAGCTCGGCCATCTCCTGCTGCATGGCGCGGAGGTAGTTGAGGACCCATCTGATCTTTTCTTCCTCGGTCATGCCGGCGGTTTCGACGCCGATGCGCCGGTTGAGCGCCTGCTGCATCTGGAAGATTTCCTCGAGCTTGTCGGACATGGCTCCGATTAGGGCGGGTAGCCCGCCCCGGGGCAATCCCGGAAGCGCCCTGCCGGCCGGCCCGGGCCGCGAATTGCTCTTTGCAGGGAAGGGCGGACTGTGCCTACCTGTCCACGTGTCCGCCACCAGCCTCCTCTCCTCCCTTCGTAAGCCCGAAGTCCTCGCCCCGGCCGGCGAATGGGACTGCGTCCGCGCGGCGGTCGAGAACGGCGCCGACGCGGTGTTCTTCGGCATCGGCCGCTTCAACGCCCGCGTCCGGGCCAAGAACTTCGAAGAGGCCGATCTGCCTGAACTCATGGCCTACCTGCACGGCCGTGGGGTCAAGGGCTACGTGACCTTCAATACGCTGATCTTCCCGGACGAACTGGCCGAAGCCGCGCGCACGCTCCGCTCGATCATCGCCGCCGGCGTCGACGCCGCCATCGTCCAAGACCCCGGCATCTGCCGCCTCATCCGCCGCATCTCTCCCGATTTCCCGATCCACGCTTCGACCCAGATGACGGTCACGAGCGCCGCCGGCGTCGATTACGCCCGCGGCCTCGGCGCTTCGCTCGCCGTGCTCGGCCGCGAGGTCTCGATCCCGGAGATGCAGAAGATGCAGGCGGAACAGGCCGCCCAGGGCGAACCCCTCGACCTCGAGGTCTTCGTGCACGGCGCGCTCTGCGTGGCGTATTCCGGCCAGTGCCTGACTAGCGAATCGCTCGGCGGCCGCTCGGCCAACCGCGGCGAATGCGCCCAGGCCTGCCGCCTGCCTTACGAACTCGTGGTCGACGGCGTGGTCCGCGACCTCGGTGACAAGGCCTACTTGCTGTCTCCGCAGGACCTCGCCGGCATCGAGGTCGTCCCCGACCTGATCCGCGCCGGCATCCGCTCCCTCAAGATCGAAGGCCGCCTGAAGTCCCCGGAATACGTCGCCGCCATCACGAAGGCCTATCGCCGCGCGGTGGACGCCGCCTGGGACGCGTTGACGAAGGGCGCCGACGCCGATCGCGCCGCCCTCCAGGTCCGTCAGGAAGAAGACTACGCGATGCAGATGACGTTCTCGCGCGGCCTGCACACGGGCTGGCTCCGCGGCATCGACAACCAGCGGCTCGTCCACGCCCGTTTCGGCAAGAAGCGCGGCGCCTGCCTCGGCACGGTCGTCGACGTCGCCACGAACGGCGTGACGATGCGTCTCGAAGGCCCGCTCAAACCCGGCGACGGCGTGGTCTTCGACCAAGGCAAGCCGGCCGAACGCGAACAAGGCGGCTTCGTCCACGGACTCGAGCCCGCCCGCGGCGGCCTGACGGTCGTCCGCTTCGGCCGCGAAGACGTCGAGTGGTCGCAGGTGAAGCCCGGTGCGATCCTTTGGAAGACCAAGGACCAGGAACTCGACAAGCGTCTGCATGATTCCTGGGACCGCGAGAAGGCCAACTACCGCCGCCCGCTCCACGCCAAGGTCATCGGCCGTCTCGGCCAGCCCCTGCGCGTCGAATTCAACGACGGCGAGGGTCATGTCGTCGCCGGCGAGACCACGATGCCCTGCGCCGCGGCCGAGAAGCGTCCGATGGACGTCGATACGCTCCGCGACCAGCTCGGTCGCCTCGGCGACACGGGCTTCGAACTGGGCGAACTGCAGGCCGACCTCGAGGGCGCCCTCATCATCCCGGTCAGCGAGCTGAACCGCCTTCGCCGCGATCTCGCCGAACAGATCACGAAGCTCCGCCGCCAGCCGCTCCGCTGGATCCTCCTGCCTTACGAGGAAGAAGCCACCCAGGTCGCGCCCTTCGAGCCGAAGCGCCCCGGCGAGGCCGAGATCGTCGTCGTCATCCGCGAGCCCGAGCAGCTCGAGCCCGCCCTCGCGAGCGGCGCCCGCGTCATCTACGCGGAATACGAGGACCCGAAGAAGTCCCGGGTCTCCGTGGCCCGCGTCCGCGCTTACGAGCAGGAAGCCGGCCGCAAGGTCGAGTTCTGGGCCATGGGCCCGCGCATCCACAAGCAGGGCGAAGGACGCATCAGCGAGATCGTGCTCTCCTGCGAGGCCGACGGCTACCTGGTACGCAACCACGAGGATCTCCGCGCCTTCAAGGGCAAGCGTCTCCGCGCCGACTTCTCCCTCAACGTCGCCAACGGCCTCACCGCCGAGTGGCTCATGCGCGAGCACGCCCTCGAAGGCCTGACGGTCTCCTACGACCTCGACTCCGAGCAGGTCACCGCGCTCTTCCGGTCCGCCCCGCCGGAATGGTTCGAGGTCACCATCCATCAGCACATGCCGATGTTCCATATGGAGCACTGCGTGTTCTGCGCGTTCCTTTCCAAGGGCAAGGATTACCGCGACTGCGGCCGCCCCTGCGAGAAACACCGCGTCAAGCTCCGCGACCGCGTCGGCGCGGAGCACATCCTCAAGGCCGATGCCGGCTGCCGCAACACGCTGTTCAACGCGCGCGCCCAGACCGGGGCCGAATACGTCACCCAGCTGCTCGCCCTGGGCGTCCGCCGCTTTCGCGTGGAATTCGTCGACGAGGATGCCGCTACGGTCTCACGTACGCTCGAGAAGTACCAGGCCCTGCTGAAGGGCGAAATCGACGGCACCGCCCTCTGGAACGACCTCAAGGTCCTGAACCAGCTCGGCGTCACGCGCGGGACGATGCGCGTGCGGCTCTGATCACTCCTCGCCGCGGAGGCGGGGGAGCAGGCCTGTGATCCGGCGCGAGTCCGAGGCGTTGCGCACCGCCATGGCGTAGGCCGTCGGGTCGCCGACGAGGATGACCTGCTTGCGGCCGCGGGTGACGGCCGTGTACACGAGGTTGCGCGCGAGCATGATGCTGTGCTGCCGGAGCAGGGGCACGACCACCGCGGGGAATTCCGAGCCCTGCGACTTATGGATGCTCACCGCGTAGGCGAGGTGCAGGTCGCCCTGTTCGCCGCGCTCGAGCTCCACGCGCGCGCCGTCGAAGTCGATCCGCAGCGTACCTTCCTCGTCCTGGCCGAGCACCACGCCGAAGTCGCCGTTGAAGACGTGCTTCTCGTAGTTGTTGCGGGTCTGGATGACCTTGTCGCCCGGCTGGATGCGGCCCGGGCGCGCGTCGGCGCCCCGCAGCCGGCCTTGCAGGGCCTGGTTGAAGGCCTGGATGCCGCCGGTGCCCTTGTGCATCGGCGCCAGCACCTGGATGTCGCGGAGCGGATCGAGGCGCAGCGCCTTCGGGAGGATGTCGCAGCAGAGTTTCGTGACCATCGCCACGCAGGCCTCGGGTTCGTCGACGCGGACGAAATGGATGTCCTGGGCGAAATCGAGCTTCGCCGGGTCCTCGACCGGCGGGGGCGGCGAGGTGTCCGCGTGCAGGATGCCGTGGGCGACCGTGACGATGCCGCTGCGGGCGCCTTGGCGGAAGACCGTGTCGAGGCGCGTGACCGCGGCCGCGCCGGAATCGATGAGGTCGCCGAGGACGTTGCCGGCGCCGACGGACGGGAGCTGATTGACGTCGCCGACGAGCAGGACGTGCGCCGTTCCGGGGATGGCGCGCAGCAGCGCCGCGGCCAGCTTGGTGTCGAGCATCGAGGATTCGTCGATGATGACGAAGTCCGTCGCGAGCGGGCTTTCGGAGTTGGCGGTGAAGCCGCCCTCCGCGGGATCGAACTTGAGCAGGCGGTGGATCGTCGAGGCCGGCACTCGCGTGGCTTCGGTCATGCGCTTCGCCGCGCGGCCGGTAGGTGCGCCGAGGGCCATGCGCACGCGCTTGGCGCCGAGGATGTCGCAGAGGGCCTTGAGGATCGTCGTCTTGCCCGTGCCGGGGCCGCCGGTGAGGACGGTGACCTTGTTCTGCAGCGCCATGAGCACGCCGGCCGCCTGCGCGGGCGAGAAGGCGAAGCCGGCGCGGGTCTGCGCCCATTCGACGGCCTTGTCGGCGACGATGGCCGGCAGGCCCGACGGCGTGGCGAGGAAGCGCTGGACGGAGGCGGCGATGGACTTCTCGGCCTTCTCCTGGAGGCGCAGCTGCACGAGCCGCCCGCCGCGCGTGGACAGCACGCCGACGGCGTTTTCTTCCATCAGCTTGCGCAGGCGGTCATGGACGATCGTCTTGTCGACCTCGAGGAGTTCGGTGGCCTTCTCGAGCAGGCCTTCATCAGGGAAGGCGCTGTGGCCTTCGCCTTCGAGTTCCTCGAGCGTGTGCAGGATGCCGGCGTCGACGCGCTGCGGGCCGGCGGTGGGCAGGCCGAGGTTGCGCGCGATCTTGTCCGCGGTCTTGAAGCCGACGCCTTCGACTTCGCGGCAGACGCGGTAAGGTTCGGTGGTGAGGACTTTCTTCGCGTCCTGGCCGTAGGCCTTGACGATGCGCACGCAGAGGGCGTTGGTCACGCCGTAGGTCTGCAGGAAGACCATGACCTCGCGCAGGGCCTTCTGGTCGTCCCAGGCGGCCTTGATCGCCTTGGCGCGGCCGGGGCCGATGCCGTCGACCTCGCGCAGGCGGCCTGATTGGTTGGAGATGATGTCGAAGGTGCGGACGCCGAAGCGGGCGACGATCTTGTCGGCGTAGGTCTTGCCGATGCCCTTGATGAGGCCGCTGCCGAGGTATTTGCGGATGCCGTGGACCGATGAGGGCAGGCGCGAGCTGAACGTGCGCACGCGCAGCTGCGGGCCGTGCGAAGGATGGCGTTCCCAGTGGCCGCTGACGTCGACGGTCTCGCCGCACTGCAGGCCGGTCATGTTGCCGAGGATGGTGACCTTCTCCCCGGCTTCGGGCGCGAGCTCGGCGATCGTGAAATGGGTCTCCTCGTCGAGCCACAGGATGCGCTCGACCACGCCCGAAAGGGTGGTTTCGGGTCCGCGCGGCGGCTCGCGGGGCGGTGACATGCGACGAGCCAATCACCCCTGCGGGACGGGGGCGAAACGAAAATCAACCCAGGCCGAAGGCCGCGCGGGCGAGTTCGGGCAGGCCGGCGTGGACGGTGTCGGGGGCGTGGGGGGCGAGTTCCTCGGCCGTGTGGCTGCCGGTCGTCACGCAATGGATAGCCGCGAGCCGGCCGTTGCGGGCCGCGGCGATGTCGAAGGGCGAGTCGCCGACCATGACCGTGGACTCGGGGCGGGCTTTCAGCGAAGAAAGAACGTACTTGGTGAACTCCGGCTGCGGCTTGCGCCAAGGGTGGACGTTGGTGCCATAGACCCCGTCGAGGACGTCGTCCAGGCCGAGGTGCTCCATGATCTTCTTGGAGTTGGCGTCGTCCTTGTTTGTGTAGACCGCGACCCGGACGCCGTGCTGGCGAAGGCCGCCGAGGATCTCGCGGCAGCCCGGGTAGGCGCGCAGGCCATGGTACATCACGGAGGGGAAGTGTTCGCGGAAGAGGCGGGTGGCGGTGGGGGCGTTGGCTTCGCCGGCGAGCTTGACGACGGTGACGTTCACGGAACCACCGACGGCGCGCCGGATCTGCTCGAGGCTGACGCTCGGGAGGCCCATCATGCCCATGACGTCGTCGTAGCAACGATGGATGGCCTCGAAGTTGTCGACCAAGGTGCCATCGAGGTCGAAAAGGACGGTTTCAGGAAGGGGGCGGGCCATGGCTGGACCCAATCAGGCGGTTTGCGGGCGGGTTTCCAAGTTTGGAATTGAAGGACAGGGCGGGCGACCTACGTTGCGGCTTCGCACCTATGAGCTTCTCGCTGGATCTCACCAAGCCTCTCGGCCGCCTCGGCCTGGCCCTCAACCTCGTCCTGCTTTCGGCGGTCTTCTACGGCGTCTCCGCCGGGGCTTATCATTACATGAGCGATACGCTGCCCGAATCCTCGGCCCACGCCCAGGAAGCCGTCGTGAAGGCTGGTCTGGTCGAGAAGGCCGTCGCCAAGGCCAAGGCCGCCGCGAAGGGCAAGGCGTTCGACGTCAAGGCCGCCACGGCCCAGGCGGAAGCCGCCGTCGCCGCTGACTTCAAGAAGCAGGCCGAAGAGATCCATCACCACGCCGTCGAAGGATGGGCGCCTTTCGCGGTCTTCCTGCTCATCCTCTCCGCCACTTTCTTCGCAGGTTTCCTTTCCGTCTACGTTCAGCGTCGCGCCAACGACGGCGGCCTCAAGGGGCTCTGGATCCTTCCTAATCATCTCGGCGCCTGGGCGTTGGCGGGTTACGTCGCCTTCTATCCCTTCCTGTCCGCCCACGGCCTGCGCAACGCTTGGGCCCCGGCTTTCATCGTCGGCCTGGTCTTGCTTCTCCCCGTCCTATTCGCCGGCGAAGGACATCATGACCATGACCACGGTCACGGCCACAACCACTGAGACGGCTCAGAGCGGCGCAGTGCCGCCGAAATCGAAAACGGTGTGACTGATCAGGCCACGCTCCAGGACGGCGAGGTCCGATTGTGGGTCGACGGCGAGGTTTTCGCCGTCGTTCCACGCGAAGGAATAGCCCAAGGCCGAAGGCTTGAAAAGCGAACCGTGGCGGACCAGCGCCGGCCGGGTGCGTTCCATCGGGGTGTCGTCGGTGACGGTGGCGGGGTAGTTCAGGCTGTGGACGAGCAGGCCCCGGGCGGGCTGGCCGACCAGCGCTTGAGCGAAGCGCGTCGCATGGCGGGCGGCTGACTCCAGGTGGGGGCGCAAGGCCGACGGGCAGACGGACGAAGTGCGGTGCACTTGCTCGAACAGGGATTGTTCGAGGTCGAGCGAGCAGGCTACGGCCGGGATGCCCCAGGCCGTGCCCTCGGTCGCCCCGGCCAAGGTGCCTGAACTGAGGCAGAGAGGCATCGTGGCGTTGAACCCGATGTTGATGCCCGACAAGACCACGTCGGGGCGGATTTCGCCGAGCAGGTGGCCGAGGGCGATATTGACGCAGTCCGAAGGGGTCCCGTCGATGGCCCAGGCCCGCTTGCCGAGGTCGTGGTAGTCCACGACGGTTACTTCGCGGTGGCGGCTGAAGGCCCGGCCGATCCAGCTGCGTTCGCCCGAGGGGGCCGCGACCATCACCTGGAAGCCAGCCGAGGCGCATGCCGCCGCCAAGGCATGGAGGAACGCGGCATTGATGCCGTCGTCGTTGGTCAGCAGGGCGGTAGGGCGCATGGAGTCAGGTCCGGCTCTCGGACTGGCCGCTCTCGAGGGAAAGGATCAGGTCACGCAGGGCGGCCGCAGCCTCGTAATCCTCGGTTTTCAGGGCCTCTTTCAGGGAGGCGCGGGCTTTGGTCAGGCGTGCCTCCCGGTCCGCGACCGGGTCGAATGGACGTCGTCCCTGGTGTTCCAAGCCTGGTTGGAGGCGGGCGATGGTGGTGAGAGCCTGGGGGGCGTGGGCTTCGTAGCAGGTCGGGCAACCCAGGCGGTGAAGCCGATCGAAGTCGGCCCAGCGAAAGCCGCAGGCCGGACATTTTCCTCTGCCGACCGGCGTCGGTACGGTGAGCTTCAGTCCGAGCGCGCAGGAGGGCAGGATCGCGCCGTCGAGGAGGGCGGGGCAGCCCTGGCAGCAGGCATAGGTCTCCGCCTTGCCGCCGGCGACGAGCGTGAAGAAGGCCGCGGGCGTCTGGGAGCAGCCTTGGCAGGATGGCGGGCGAGGGATCAAGCAGGGCATCGTGCAGGCGAACCTCTCCCGTTTCAAGCGCGACCCGAACCTTTTCAGGTTGAAGCCGAACTTTCCGCGGATTCCCTATGTGACGATGCTTTCACCCGTATTCATGCTCGTGCTGGCCGAGGGCTCGAAGGGCGCCTTCTGGTACTTCCAGCAGATGGACGCCGCCGGCATGGCCGTCGCGGTCGTCCTGCTCATCTGCTCGTTCACCGGCTGGGGCGCGATGATCCAGAAATGGTCCGACGTCCAGGAGTCCCGTCGTCGCAACCATGCGTTCGAGCGCCGCCTGCGCGACGAGCCTTCCGTCGTCGCCTTGAATTTCCCGCGCGGCTCGAATCTCGGACCTTATGAGTTCCTCGTCGCCGAGGCCGTCTCCGCCGTGCAACGCCACAAGGGCCGCCTCGTCCGCCAGGCCGACGTCACGCTCTGCATGGGCCACGTCGAGAACGCGATCCAGCGCGGCGTCGCCCGCACGATGGTGAAATACGAGGACAAGATGGTGCTCCTCAGCTCGCTCGTCTCCGGCGGTCCTTTCCTCGGGCTGCTCGGCACGGTGTGGGGCGTGATGGTCACCTTCGGCGCGCTGACCGAGAAGGCCAGCATCGCGCAGCTCGCGCCCGGCGTCTCCGGGGCGCTGGTCACGACGACCCTCGGCCTGCTCGTCGCCATCCCCGCCACCTTCGGTTACAACTACCTGCTCACGCAGGTGAAGATCATGACCACCGAACTCGAGAACTTCGCGAGCTCGCTCGCCGACCGCGTCGAGCTCGAGCTCGAGGGCGAGGCGCGTCGCAACTTCGAGGCGGCCCAGGAGCGCGAACACCTCCGGCGCGCCGCCGCTTCGGCGGCCTCCGCCCCGGCCCCCGAAGCTCCGCCGGCCGCCCTGCCGGGCTGGGAAGACGCCCAGTAAGACGCCATGGCCCGCTCCTTCTCCAAGCCCAACCGGCTGCACGTGATGAACGAGCTCAACGTCACGCCCATGCTCGATCTCTGCTTCGTGCTGCTGATCATCTTCATGATCTCGACGCCGGTGCTCGAGCAGACCACCGCCGTCAAACTCCCGAAGGCCGACAAAGGCGCGGGTAAGACGCCCGACGCGAAGACGCAGTATCGCATCGTGAGCATCGACCGCGACGGCGGTTTCTCCTTCGGCCAGCGCCGCGTGACCCCGGCCCAGCTCGAGGCCGAGTTCGCGGCGATCGCGGCCCTCCCTGAGGCCGACCAGCCCGTGGTCCGCATCCGCGGCGACGGCACGCTCTCCTATCAGAAGGTCATCGACGTCCTGTCGACCGCCAAGGCGAAGGGACTGACCAAGGTGGGCTTCGACACCGAGACGCGCTGAGCATGTCCAACGGCGGCAAAGGCTGGATCGGTTCGCTCGCGGTGCATCTCGGCATCCTCGCGGCGATCATCGGTTTCTCCTGGTTCGCCGCGCACCAGACCGGCGAGGCCGTCGAGCCGGACGACCCCTTGCTCGTCGACCTCAATGGCATCCCGAACAAGCGCCCCGGCGAGGTCGGCAAGGCTCCCGGCGTGGCCAAAGGCTCCGAATCCGGCGCCAACGCCGGCATCGCCCGCATCAAGGTGCCGAAGCTCGACGTCGAGAAGGTCCTGCGTGACCGCGAGCAGGCCGAGGAGGCGGGCCGCCAGTCCGCCGGCGCCCCGAAATCGCTGACGAAGGCGGCGACGAAGGCCGGGACGAGCAGCAAGGGCGCGAAGATGACCTTGGATGATTTCTACAAGGCCAAGGGCGGCCGGACCGGCTCCGGCGCGAAGTCGGGCGGCATCGGGGGAGTCTCGGTGAAGAAAGGCCGCTCCTACGGCACCGGCGACAACGGGGGCGAGGGCGGCGCTTCCTCGGCCCAGGCGCTTTACGCCGGCGAGGTCCAGGCCCGTCTGCGGACGGCCTGGAACGAAGTCGTCGCGGCCGAAGGCGCCTCGGTGGAGGCCGGGGGTTCGTGCGGCGTGACGCTCAGCGTCGACGCCTCGGGCTTCGTCACGTTCTCCGCCTGGCTCAGCCGCCCGCGCGACGCGCGCATGGCCGAGCTCGTGAAGCGCGCCTGCGGGATGGTGGGCAACTGCGGCAAGCCGCCCGGCGGGAGGGCCTTCAGCATCGACTTCACCCGCGTCAGCCTGTCCGAAAGCTGAGCGCGCTCAGTCGCGGACTTCGAGCACCAGCTGGACCTCGACGGAGACGCCCAGAGGCAGGCCGTTGACCGAGACCGCGGCGCGGGCGTGCTTGCCGGCGTCGCCGAAGACCTGGAGGAGGAATTCCGAGGCGCCGTTGAGCACCTTGGGGCTGTCGCTGAAGCCGTCGACGCCGTTGACGAACCCGTTGACCATCACGACGCGGTTGACGCGATCGAGCGAGCCGAGGGCGGCCTTGGCGTTGGCGAGGGCGTTCAGCGCGCAGAGGCGGGCGGCGTCGGCGGCCTGGGCGAGGTCGACTTCGCGGCCGACCTTGCCGAGTGAGGCGACCTTGCCGTCCTTCATCGGCAGGGTGCCCGCGAGGGAGAGCAGGTTGCCCGTGCGGACGGCGGGGACGTAGGCGCCGGCGGCGGCGGGCGGCGTGGGCAGGGTGAGGCCGAGTTCGGCGAGGCGGGCTTCGACGGAGGACATGAGTTCAGAGCCAATATTTGGGCCAGCGGGCCTCGCGGCGCAAGTTATGATACAGGAGGGCGACGAGCACGATGAGGCCCGCGCCCGTCAGGGTGGGGAAGAGCAGGAAGGTCCAGGACGCATGGGGGAGAGCGCAGAGGATCAGCGGATTGGAACAAGCCGGAGGGTGCGCCGCACGGGCGAGCTTCATCATCGTGATGGCGGCGCCGACGGCCACGGCCGGACCCCACCAGAAGGGTGGGCAGAGGGCCCCGGTCAGCCCGCAGGCGCTGCCGATGAGGTGTCCCAGCAGGACGCTGCGCGGCTGGCTGAAGGGTGCGTCCGGATAGGCGAAGACAAGCAGCGAGCTGGCGGCGAACGTCCCGAGCAGCAGGGCGACCTCGAGGGCCGAGGTCAGTCACGCCAGCCCGCCGACGACCATGGTCGCGACGGAAGCCGCGGCGACGATCTCCTTGTAAGAGGGACGAGGCGGCGGTTCCGCCCCGGCGCCTCGCATCTTCCTCAGCAGTTCTAAGGCCGGCCGTTCACTTCAGCCGCTTCATGCCCTCGATGACCTCCTGGATCATCTCGCGGCTGCGCGTCTTGATCTCCTTGTTCAGGGCGGTGTCCGACGTGCCGAGGGCGCGGCGCGACTGCGAATAGGACTGGGCCAGCACGGCCTCCTTGTTGCGCGCGATGGTCGCGTTGTCGCGCACGGAGAGGGTGACTTCGGCGTTGTAACGGCCCAGGCCGCGGTCGAAGCGCACGTCGATGAGCAGCAGCGGCGTGGCCGCCTCGGCGCCTAGTCCTTCGATGGCCTTCGGGGTGATGTTGGCGCGACGCAGCTCAAGTTCCATGCCGTCGCGGATCTCGCCGCGGAGGTCGATCTCCTCCGGCCGGTTCTCGGAGGTCACGACATCGATGTAGAAGAACGTGACGCCGCGGAGCTTGGCGAAGGCTTTGTCGTCGGCGGCCGGTCGGAGCGGGTCGGTCTGGGCGGCGGCGGCGGCGAAGACGGCGAGCAGGGCGAGGGCGAGGGCGAGGGGACGCATGGCGAGGCCCATACCTTACGCGGACCCCGTCGGCCTTCAATCCCCTTTCGCCCGGACGAGCCGCACCGCCGTGAAAGGGTGCTGGTCCAGTAGGGTCGGGTGCCAGCCTTGTACTTCGGGGCGGATGAGGAACTTGTTCTTGTTGAAGACCACCGGCAGGACGGGGGCCTGCTCGACCAGCCGGGCCTCGGCCAGCTGGAAATAGCCGAAGCGCCTGGTGGCGTCGGTCTCGCGGGCGGCCAGTCCGAGCAGGCGGTCGTACTCGGCGTCGCTCCAGTTGGAGTTGTTCAGCTCGTTGCCCGTGATGAGCATCTCGAGGAAGGTGTTGGGATCGTTATAGTCCCCGACCCAGGCGCCGCGGCAGAGGTGGAATTCGCCTTTGCGCATGGCCGACAGGTAGACCTTCCACTCGAGGTTGCGCAGTTCGATTTCGACGCCCAGGCGCTGCCGCCACATGGCCTGGTAAGCCTGCGCCACCATCTGCTGTCCTTCGGAGGTCGCATAAAGGTAGTCGAACTTCGGCAGGCCCTTCCCGTCCGGATAACCGGCCTCGGTCAGGAGCCGGCGCGCTTCGCCGACGTCTTGTTTCCAGCGCGCCGTCGGCTGGAAGCCGCCGGTCCCGGGCGGGGTGAAGTGCAGGGCCGGGGTCTCCCCCGCGCGCAGGACCTTCTCGGCGATCAGCTCGCGGTCGAGCGCCATGCCGAGGGCGCGGCGCACGCGCGCGTCGCCCAGCGCCTTGCGCGCGGCGACGTCCGCCGGCTTGGCGCCTTGGATGTCGCAGTTGACCCACACGTAGGCCGTGGAGAGGAAGGGGTCGATCCGCAGCTGCGGCGCTTTCTGCTCGCGGAGCCTGGAGACTTTGTAGGGCGGCACGGCGCCGGTGACGTGCAGTTCGCCGCCGCGGAACGCGCGCTCTTCGGCGAAGAGGTCGGCGATGGCGCGGAACTCCACGGCGTCGAGCGCGACTTCCTTGGCGTTCCAATAGAGCGGGTTCTTGCGCACCACCACGCGCCGCGCGACCTCCCAGGTCTCGAGCGTGAACGCGCCGCTGCAGACCATCGCACCCGGGCGGGTCCACGGGGTGTTGAGCGAATCGATCGCGCCGTGCTTGAGGATGGTCGGCGGGTGCACGGGGATCCAGCTGTGGTGGCAGACGAGCTGGAGGAAGTAAGGGATGGGGTGCTCGAGTTCGATGACCAGCGTGCGCGTGTCCGGCGCGCGGAAGCCGACGGTCCGGAAATCCTTGGTCTTGCCCGCGTGGAAGTCCTTGGCCCCGCGGACGCCGTGCAGCATCGAGCCGTATTCCGCGCCGAAGCTCGGCCGGAGCATGCGCTCGTAGCGGAAGAGGAAGTCCGCCGCGGTGATGGGGTCGCCGTTGGACCACTTGGCCGCTTCGCGCAGGCGAAAGGTCCAGGCCTTGCCGTCCGGCGACATCGTCCAGCTCTCGGCGATGCCCGGGACGGGATGCAGGTCCTGCGGGTCGTAATTGACGAGTCCCTCGAAGAGGGCGCCGACGATGTGGCTTTCGCTGAGCCCGGTGATCGTCTGCGGGTCGAGACCCGAGGGCTCGGCCATGTTGTTGATTATCAGGTAGCCCTCGGCCGCCTTCTTCTCGGCGGTGGTGCGTCCGTCGCCGCAGCCCACGAGCAGGGTCGCCAGACCGAGCAGGGCGGCCATCCATCGGAGCGCGGGGCGGAGCATGCCGCAGATTAGGCCCGGGGTCCGCCCGAGGGCAAGGCGTCTGGATGGGCTCTTTACTCCCTGCGACGGGTTTCCTAGAAGCATCCCATGATCACCCCGACCCGTCGCGACCTCGTCGTCGCCGCCCTGACCGCCGCCGTCTGCCTCGGTCTCACCGGCTTCATCGGCCACGCCCCGCTCGCCGCCGACGTCCCGGCCGCCAAGCCGGAGATGGGTTCGATGGCCTTCGACTGGGAGAAGCTGACGGCCAAGCCCAGCAAGGCCGGGGCCTACCGCAAGGTCTGTCAGGCGCCGACCGCGACGCTCGACGAGCTGGAATGCCACATCACGACCCTGAACCCGGGACAGGCGGCCCACCCGCCGCACCGGCACCCCGACGAGGAACTCCTCATCGTCAAGGAGGGCGTGGTCGAGGCGCTCGTCGCGGGCGACTGGGTGAAGCTCGGGCCGGGCTCGGTCATCTTCCAGGCCGCGAACATCGACCACGCGATCCGCAACGCCGGCGAGACCCCGGCCACGTATCACGTGATCAAGTGGAACTCGCCGGGCATGCTCGCGAAGAACAAGGCCGAGATCGCCGCCGCCAAGGCCAAGGCGCCGAAGTGAGCCAACAAAAAGGGCGTCCCGCAGGACGCCCTTTCGCTTGAGCGTGACCGTGGCTCAGATGGCCGCCGGACCGCGCTCGCCGGTGCGGATGCGGATGACGTCGTTGAGGCCGAGGACGAAGATCTTGCCGTCGCCGATCTTGCCGGTCTGGGCGGCCTTGGAGATGGTGGCGATGGCCTTTTCGACCTGCACGTCAGCCACGGCGGCTTCGATTTTCACCTTGGGGAGGAAATCGACGGTGTATTCCGAACCGCGGTAGATTTCGGTGTGACCCTTCTGGCGACCGAAGCCCTTGACCTCGGTGACGGTCATACCCTCGATGCCGATCTCGGCGAGGGCGTCCTTCACTTCTTCGAGTTTGAACGGTTTGATGATGGCGACGACGAGCTTCATGGTGGTGTGTTAGGTTGGG
>JBJTAX010000192.1:0-5379 GCA_046091055.1 Verrucomicrobiota bacterium
GCCGCCGAGGATGGCGGGGTTGAAGGATTTCCCGCCGGGCCAGAAGGAGGGCATCAGCGTGCCGGGGCGGTAGCCTGCGGGATTGATGAGATAGTCGCGGAGCCAGCCTTCCTGCAAGCGGGAGGCCATGTTGCTGATGTCCGGTCCCTGGATGCCGAGCGAAGGCCGGTCACCCCACCGGTGGCAGGTGATGCAGCCGGCGCCGCCTTCGGTGCCGAGCAGTTTACGTCCGGCGGAGTCATCGCCGCCCTCGAACTTGAGCGCAGGACGCGCGTCGGCGACGCCGAGCAGCTTGGCGAGATCCGCGACGGCAGGTCCATAATGCGGCATCTTGGTCTTCAGATAAGGCCGGATGCGGTAGGGTTCGCCGGCGTAGTGCGTCGTGAAAAGGTCGGCACCCTTGGCGGCGGGAGGCTGGATGAGCACGTTGGCGAGCCACTCCGGACGGAGCTTGCCGCCGACGCCGGTGAGGGGCGGCGGATAGCGGCCGGTGTCGCCGAGGTTATGGTCGCCCTGGAAATATGCCTTCCGCGCGGCGTCGGGCCCGCCGAGTCCATCGCGCTCATGGCAAGCGACGCAGTTGAGCGCGTGCAAAGTGAGGTCGGCGGCCAGCTTGGCTGAGGCGACTTCGTCCTTCTTGGCGAGGAACAGCTTCAACGAAGCGCGCTGGGCTGCGGAAAGCGCGTAGCGCGGGCCCTTGGCGTGATCGGCGTCCAGGCAGCCGCCTTCCGTCTTGTTCAGCGCCACGGGCTTGGCCGTGGCGTCCTTGGGCAGGTCATGGCAAGCGGCGCATCGGGCCGCGATGACGGCCTTGCGGCCGGAGGTCGCGAGAGCCTTGTCGGCGACGACGGACACGACGGGCACGTCCGTGCGGCCGTCGCTGCCTTGGAATTCGAGCAGGTAGCCGGCGATGTCGATGGCGTCCTGCTTCACCAGGGCGGTCTTAGGCATGCGGCCGTCGGTCCGCACCTTGAGCGGGTCGACGATGAAGGTCGCAAGGCTATCGAGGCTGTACTTCGCCTTGAGTTCGCCGAAGGCGACGCTGCGGTGCGTCAATTCCGAATCCTTGGGCAGGCCATCGGGCGGGACGAATCCCTTGCCCGGCGCATGGCACGCGACGCAGCCGAGCGTATGGAAGAGTTCACCGCCCCGGGCGCCGTTCACGTGCAGGATCTTCGCCGGGCCCTTGGAGGCAGCCTTCGGCTTCAGCGACGCGAGATAGTGCTCGATCGCGACGAGGGTCTTATCGTCGGCCTTCGCGAAGACCTGCGGCATGACGGCGCCAGGATGGACCGAGGCCGGATCGGCGATGAACCTGCGCAGCCAGTCCGAGCGGACGCGCTGGGTGACCGTGGCGAGTTCGGGGCCGCGCATGGCGGGCAGGCCGGTCACGCCGCCGTGGCAGTTCACGCAACCGAGTTCATTATAGAGGAGACGGCCGCCTTCGGCCGTCGGCGCCGCGGCGTGGAAACGCTCGAAGCCCGTGACGAGCGGTTCGGCGCCCAGCGCGGCGCCGGCGAGGAGGATGGCGACCCGGAAGATCATGCCGTCTCGCGGACGCACTTCTCGACGTAGGCGCGCGACTCGTTGATGAGCGCGGTGACCTCGGCGGTGGTCGGCATCACGGGGATGCCACGGGGCGTGGGGTGCATGAAGAGCTCGACCTGGCCGTGGAAACGGATGTCGCGCAGGGCCTTCACGATCGGGCGGTAGTCGAGCTTGCCGCGGCCGGCCATCTGGCGGAGCTCCTCTTCCTTCGAGGCCTTCTTGAAGATGCCCTCGGAGTGTTCCTGGAAATACATGAACGGGAGGTTCTTCGCGCCGAGGTCGCGCAGGAGCGCGGGAATCTGGTCCGCCCACTCATGGAGGTGGTGCGGGGCGAAGGCCACGCCAAGCGCGGGAGATTTATTCAGCTCGGCGAAGGCACGGAGCGAATCCGGATGATGCAGCGCCTGGTTCGAATGGTTCTCGATCGCGATGCGTACGCCCAGCTCTTCGGCCTTGGCGGCGTGGGGCTTCATCTCCTCGAGGAACTTGGCGATGGCCGCCTTGGCGGCCGCGCCGGAAGGGTTCTTCGGTCCGGTGCTGCCGCAGACGACCGTCGTGCCGCCGTGCTGCTTCACCCAGGCCATCTCTTCCTGGAGCTTGAACGGCCCGAGCGGGTAACGGGTGCTGACGCCGACCTTGACGCCGTGCCGCTTCAGCAAGGCCGCGAAGGCCGCGTCGCCGAGCGCGGCGGCCTGCTCGCGCTGGTCGCCGTGCACCTTGCACCAGATATCGATCGCTTCGCTGCCGGTCTTGGCGACCTCGGGCAGCACCTCGGCGAGCGGGGCGTAGCCGTACATCGCGGACGACAGCACGTAACGCAGGCGGAAAGGCTCGGCGGCCTGGGCCCGCAGGGCGGGGGCGGCGGCGGCCGCGGCGGCGGCGAGGCCGGCGGAGCGGAGGAAGTCGCGGCGGGAAAGCATGGGCTTACTTCTTGGCGACTTCGGCCTCGAGCATCTTGATCCACGGGCCGACGAAGGCGCCGTTGTCATGGAAGGTGCGGCCGCTGACCATGTTCCGGTCGATGACGACGGGGGCGTTGACGAACACGCCGCCGCAGACCTCGAGGTCGAACCTGCACTTCGGCACGGTGGCCATGCGCAGGCCCTTGACGATGCCGGCGCGGGCCGGGATCTCGACGCCGTGGCAGACGCTCATCATCGGCTTCTTGTTCTCCCAGAACCAGCGGGTGGCGGCGAGCAGGGCCTCGTCCTCGCGGATGTACTCCGGGGCGCGGCCGCCGCTGAAGAAGATGCCGACGTATTCCTCGGGCTTGATGTCCTTGAAGGCGATGTCGGCGTTGATCGTGTAGCCCTCCCACTCCTTGGTGATCGTCCAGCCCGGCTTCACCTCGTGGAGGACCGTCTGGTAGACGCGCTTCTCGGGCGTCGCGAAGACCGGCTGGAAGCCGGCCTCCTGGAGGCGGTAGACCGGGTACATCGTGTCGAGCAGCTCGGTGGCGTCGCCGATGACGACCAGCACCTTGGGCTTCTTGGCGTTCTCCGGCTTGTCGGCGCCCGACGAGATCGAGGCCTGGTTCTTGTTGTCGATGAGGCCGGCGGCGGCGGCGAGCGAACACAGGCCGAGCAGGCCGGCGGTGAGGAGGCGGAGTTTCATGGGGGCCACGACTATATCCTTTCTTGCCCGGCAAGTCATTACAGGTATGATGCACTAAAAGTAAGTTTTTTGGTCAAAGCCATGCCCGCCCCCGCCCATCGCCGCGTCCCGCGGGTCGCCCTCCTCATCGAAACCACCCGTACGTACACCCGCGAGCTGCTCGCGGGCGTGCGGAGCTACGTGGCGGCCCACGGGCCATGGTCGACCTACCTCGAACTCCGCGCCTTGGACTCCTCGCCGCCGACCTGGCTGAAGGACTGGGCCGGCGACGGCATCCTCGCCCGCACTTTCGGCGCGGAGACCTCCAAGCTGGTCGCGGCGACGGGTCTTCCCGCCGTCGAGCTCCGTTCCACGCGCTTCGTCGGCGGCCGGCCGTTCGTGGGCTGCGACAACGAGGACATCGGCCGCATGGTGGCCGAGCATTTCTACGAGCGGGGCTTCCGGCACTTCGCGGCCTACAGCCAGCGCAACGAGCGGTTCTTCGTCGAGCGCGTGGCGAACTTCAAGAAGGTCGTCCGCTCCTACGGACACCGCTGCCGGGAGCTGCCCGAGGACCACCCGGAGCGCGTCCCCGACTGGGAGCAGAGCCAGGCGCGTCTCATCCGGTGGATCGCGCAGCTCCCCAAGCCGGTCGGCATCTTCGCCTCGACCGACCAGCTCGGCGTCCGTCTCCTCGAAGCCTGCCAGACGGCGGGCGTGGCGGTGCCCGAGGAAGTCGCCGTCGTCGGGGCGGAGAACGAGGAGACGCTCTGCAGTTTCACCACCCCGCCGCTGTCCAGCGTGCGCTTCGACGGGCACGCGGTCGGCTTCGCCGCCGCGGAGCTGCTCGACCGGCTCATGCGCGGCGGGAGGGCGCGGCCCGCCCCGATCCTCGTCGCGCCGAAAGGCATCGAAGTACGCGGCTCCTCGGGCGAGCGGGTCCTCCGCGACCGCCTCGTCGCGCGCGCGGCGGCGCTCATCCGCGAACGCGCCGCGCGGGGGCTGGACGTGAACGAACTCGCCCGCGAACTCGGCGCCGCGCGCAGCACGCTCGACCGACGGATGAAGGCGGCGCTGAAGCGGACGCCGAAGGACGAGATCCTGCGCGTGCGCTTCCGCGAGGTCGAACGGCTGCTCCGCGACACCGACCTGACCATCGACCTGATCGCCGAACAGACGGGCTTCACGCACAGCCATTACCTGCAGGCGGCCTTCAAGGCGCGTTACGGGCGGACACCGGGGAAGTTCCGGCGGGCGAAGGCCTGATCAGGCGCGGAGGCCGACGACGTCCTCGGGTTCGGCCCAGGCGTACACGACGGCCTTGGAGCCGACGCGCTGACGGGGATTGGCCTCGGCGATCCGGAGGACCGTGCCCGATGGCGTCTTGAAGTCGTGCAAGGAGACGTCGCCTTGGAAGAGCGTGGCCGTGATGGCGCCGGCGAAGGCGTTCTCATCGGGCGCCATGTGGTCGAGCTTCAGGCACTCGGGGCGGACGCATATCACGAGGGCGTCGCCGGGGGCCGGCGCCTGGTCCGGGGTGGCCAACGCGCCGCGGACCTGACCCACGGCGGTCTCCGCCACGAACTCGCCCGCGCCGACGTGGATGACCTTGCCGGGCAGGAGGTTCGCCGCGCCGAGGAAAGTCGCGATCCAGCTGTCCGCCGGACGGCGGTACAGGTCGATGGGCCGGCCCGACTGGACCACGCGGCCGGCGCGCATGATCGCCAGGCGGTCGGCCATCGCGAAGGCGTCCTTCTGGTCGTGGAGCACGCAGAGCACCGTCACCCCGGCGGAACGCGCGAGCCCGCGGATGACTTCGCGCACCTCGGCGCGGGAGGCGGCGTCGAGATTGCTCAAAGGCTCGTCGAGCAGTAGGAGCGACGGGCGCGCGGCGAGCACGCGGGCGAGCGCGACGCGCTGCTGCTGGCCGCCGGAGAGTTCCTGCGGACGGCGCGCGCCCCAGCCTTCGGCGCCGACGAGCCGCAGCGCCTCGAGCGCGCGGGTCCTGGCCTCGGCCGCGGACAGCTTGTCCGCGTCGAGCGCGAAGGCGGCGTTTTCGAGCACGGTCAGGTGCGGGAACAACGCATAGTTCTGGTGAGCATGCCCGAAGCCGCGCGCCGCCGGCTCCGCGTAGGTGATGTCGCGGTTGTCCAGGAGCACCGTGCCGCCAAGCGTCTGGCCCTGGCCGGCCAACGCCTTGAGCAAGGTCGTCTTGCCGCTGCCTGACGGACCTAGGAG
>JBJTAX010000193.1:0-2971 GCA_046091055.1 Verrucomicrobiota bacterium
TTCACGGCGCTTCTGCCAATACTCGCCTTGGCTGGCGCGAGCGGCGGCACGGGCGGCGGCATCGATGCGCGCGAGGCGTTCTTCTTCCTGCGCAGCGTACGCGGCCCAGCCGGTGTCGTTGTAAGCCGGGGATTCTCCGGACGGCGAAAGCAGCTGCCAATCGGTGCGGCCGGCGAGAGAAATCGCGGCGATGGTCTCGCCGAGTTCGGGGCGGCGGCGGGCACCCTTGGTATTGATGACGAAGCCGACGACGGAATCGAGGATGATGCGATGCTCGCCGCCTTTGGTCTCGAATTCGGCCCACGCGTCGCGATTGCCGGGCGGGGCGAAGCGGAAGTCTCCGCCGAGGTCGAGGTAATCATCCTGCGCCTTGACCGGCATGTTGACGGTGCCAGCCGGCGGGAAGGGCGTCCTGAGGATGAGCTTGCCATCGACGAAGAGGGCGGAGGCGCCGCGGCCGCGCAGGAGGAGGCGGTGCTTGCCGGCGGGGAGCTTCACCAAGCCGAGGGCGCGGAAGAAGTAGGGGTGGCCGCGTTCGGCGCGCACGCCGGTGTCGACGTATTTCTCGGGCACGCGGGCGAAGCCGAAGGCCGGGGCGACGTAGCTGTCGGTCACGGCGAGGGGCTTATCGGGCCAGACGTTGGCCGTCGGCTTCCAGTCTTCGCAGAGTTCGACGCGCACCTGTCCGTTCGTGACGCTGGTCCAGGCGACCTACGGCGCCGTACGGGCGCTTTCCGGGACCTTGGCGGCCTTCGTGCCGTTTGCGCTGTCGTTGCCGGCGTTGGGGCTCGGGCCGACCTGCGCGACGTCGGCCTTCACGACCGGAGGCAGGGTGGTGGCGAAACGGCCGGCGATCTCGGCGGAGGGCACGAGCGCGCGGTAAAGGCGGATCTCGTCGATCGCGCCGCGGAAGCTGCTGTTGGGGAGGCCGCCCTGCGAGGAGCCGATCCAGACCGGGGCGTCGTCGACGACCGGGGCGTCGGTCGTCGCGCCGTCCATGTCCCACGAGCCTTTGATTTCCTTGCCGTCGATCCAGCCGCGGATGCTCTCCGGCTTGCCGAATTCATAGCGCACCGCGACATGGTGCCAGCGGCCGTCGTTGGGGAATCCGGTAGGAGTCGTCCAGCGGTGCCACTTCACGCCCTTATCGGCGGGAGAAGCGAACAGAAAGTTGAGGCAGGCGGTGTCGTAGAGCACGCGCAGACGCACGGCCCAGTTCTGGTTGCTCGGGTTCGGCGCTTTCGGGTCGGTGCGACCCTTGCCGATGATCGTGGCGTTCTCGCCCTTGCGCAGGCCCTCAGGGCGGACCCATGCCTCGACGGTGAAGGCGTCGCCGTTCTTGAAATCGAAGACACTGTCCGCGCCCAGGTCCTTGATGACCAGACGGGCACCTTGGCCGTCGAAAGTCGGCGCGACGTTCTGGGTGTCGAAGCGGGGGTAGTCCGGGCGACGCGGACCGGCCTGCTTGAGGCGGACGTTACCGACGGCGGAGAGGTCCGGGCCGGGCTGGCCGTCGAAGGTCCAAGCCGGGGCCGTGTCGGCGGCGGAGAGGGCGACGAGGCTCAGGAAAAGGGGCAGAAGACGACGCATCTGAATGAGGGGACAGGGGAGGGGCTATGGGGGTTCCGCCTGATGTCCAGAATGAGTCGAATCAGGGTCATCGGTCAACCGTCCGGCAGTATCCTTTTAGGTCCGGTTCCCTGTCCGATTCCTCTCGGGATTGCCTGAGGCTGTCCCGAGAGCCTAAGGTCTGGCCATGCCTTCGACCGCCCGCCGCCTCGCCGGTTTCACCGAATCCGTCATCCGCGGGATGACCCGTCTGGCCAACCAGCACGGGGCCATCAACCTCTCGCAGGGTTTCCCCGACTTCTCCCCGCCGGAGGAGCTCCTGGCTGCTTTGGAGCGTGCCACCCGCGGCCCGCATCACCAATACGCCGTGACCTGGGGCGCCCCGCGCTTCCGCCAGGCGTTGGCCAAGAAGATCCACCGTTTCAGCGGCCTGGCCATCGACCCCGACCAGCATCTGGTCGTCACCTGCGGCAGCACCGAAGCGATGATGGTCGCGATGATGACCGCGTGCAATCCGGGCGACAAGGTGATCGTCTTCTCGCCCTTCTACGAGAACTACGCCGCCGACGCGATCCTCTCGGGCGCCGAGCCGATCTACGTGCCTTTGCGCGCACCGGACTTCGCTTTCGACCCCGATGAGCTCGCCAAGGCCTTCGCGCAGAAGCCCAAGGCGATCATCGTCTGCAATCCGTCGAATCCCTGCGGCAAGGTCTTCACGCGCGAGGAGCTCCTGACGATCCTGCGGCTGGCCGAGCAGCACGACGCGTTCGTCATCACCGACGAGCCCTACGAGCACATCGTCTACGCCCCGCACGCGCACGTCCATTTCGCCGCGCTGCCCGGCGCGTTCGAGCGCACGATCACCTGCAACTCGCTCTCGAAGACCTATTCCATCACCGGCTGGCGTCTCGGCTACGTGCAGGCCGCCCCGCACGTCATCGCCCAGGCCCGCAAGGTGCATGACTTCCTGACCGTCGGCGCCGCCGCGCCGTTGCAGGAAGCCGCCGTCGCCGGCCTCGAACTGCCGGACTCCTATTACGCCGGCCTCGGCGAGCTCTACGCCGCCAAGCGTGCGCTGTTCACCTCGATCCTCGCTCGGACGGGCCTGAAGTTCACCGAGCCTCAGGGGGCTTACTACTCCTTGCTCGACGTCTCGCCGCTCGGCTTCAAGACCGACACCGAAGCCGCCGAATGGCTCATCAAGGAGATCGGCGTCGCCGGCGTGCCCGGCTCTTCGTTGTTCCGCGAGCCCGAGCATCCCTACGTCCGTTTCCACTTCGCCAAGAAGGAGGAGACCCTGCGGGCGGCGGGGGAGAAGTTGGGGAAGATTGGGAAGAGATAGAGGTAGGGACAGGGGCAGGGGCAGGGAAAGGGCTAGAGCCTGCCATCATTACCTGTCCCT